>NZ_BAVR01000070.1 GCF_000521465.1 Acetivibrio straminisolvens JCM 21531 | reverse complement strand
ATTTGACGTAATTGTTTTGGCCTGTACATTTACCGGAAACAGGGTAAACGAAACGGTAAAAGACACCAGAATCATGAAAATTAGCAATAGTTTCTGTTTCATATTGCTCCTCCTTCTTTTAAATTTTATAAATAAATATTTTATTAATAAGCAGCTTTGAAAATATATGTCCGGATCTAAGCAGTAAGTAGATGGTATTATGGGTTTTTCTATATGGCCGTAAGAAAAAATCTATAAACCCACAATTTTATATTATATATTCGCGAGAGTAAATTTTTTTAAGTCGCACACTTTATAAAATTCCTCAGAATTATTGAAAAAGTATTATAATTATTAGATTAATGAAAAATTTGATTATTGTGTTATGCTTACGTCTGTCGTGGGTAATTAATTTTATATTACGTTTTTCTCTGCATTAAATAGAGAAATTGGGAACTCGATCAAAAAGGAGAATAAGATGCGAATCGAAGGAGAGCTTGTAGAAGCAAAGTTTATTAAAAGGTTGAATCGGTTTGTAGCCGTTGTGGAAGTTGATGGGGTACGGGAATTGGCTCATGTTCCGAATACGGGAAGGCTGAAAGAGCTTTTGGAGGAAGAAGCGGTTGTCATGGTGAGAAAACATGACGGTGCGGACCGCAAGACCCGTTTTGGATTAATATTGGCAAGAAAAAACGGAATATGGGTATCCATAGATTCTGCCAATGTGCCAATAGAATAATGCATGAAGCACTAATACAGGGGAAGTTTGAGAAATTTTGCGGTTACAGTGAAATACGCCGGGAAGTAACTGTATTAAACAGCCGCTTTGATTTTGGATTGTTTTCTGAAGAAAAAGAATACTATATTGAAGTTAAAGGTGTTACACTTGTGGAAGACAGACAGGGGTTTTTCCCCGATGCTCCAACCAAAAGAGGTACCCGGCATCTTGAAGAGTTGGCAGAGATAAGGCAGAACGGGAGAGAGGCAGGGGTTGTTTTTATTGTACAGAGGGAGGATGCAGATGTTGTAAGGCCCAATGACAGGACGGACAAGGATTTTGCCAATGCGTTAAAAGCAGCCGCAGAAGCCGGTGTTGACCTTATGGCTTATGTGTGCAAAGTTGATGTGGAGGAAAGAAGAATGGATATTGTTCGTGAAATACCGGTTGTTTTATAAAACAGTTGGGTAAAGTGTCACAAAATAGCGGTTATAGTGTACAGCCTTTTGTAGCTTTACAGAGCTGCCGGTGAACTTCTGAAGACAGTTTGGATATAAAGAATCTCCTTCTTATTTTTTAAAATTCTTACCAAGAAGGAGATTTTTAATTATAATTTGCAACAAAATTTTGATATTTAAAGTTTTGGTTTTTGTTTCAAGTTAATCTATTACTTCAACTTTCAGTTTTTTAGAGACTATGGTTCGGTTCAGACTTACTATGAAGACTATCCTTTTTAGTCTCTTTCGGACCATCCTTCAGTACAACTTCCGGTTTATCATTAAGATTATCCTGCGGTTTTTCTTTGAGATTATCCTTTAGGTCAATATTAGGCTTACCTTCGAGATTATCTTTTGGCTTTTCTATAGGTGTATTCTTTGGTTCAGCCTCGGGTTTTTCTTCAACTTTGTCCTTCGGTTTCTCTTTTTCGCTATCTTTTGCCTTTGGTATTGGCTTTTCTTCTAAAGAATCTTTTGGTTCAACATTAGGTTTTTCTTTGGGTTTAACCTTTGGCTCAGGTTTTTGATTTTCTTGTTGTCTATGCGTTGGTTCAACTTCCGGTTTTGGATCTTTTTTCTCTTCCAAAACAGGTTTATCTTTTGGCGAATCTTTTATTTTTGGCTGTGGCTCAGGTTCTTTTGATTCTGCCTTTTTTACATTATGTACAACACCTACATCGTCAATTTTGACTTTTTTCAAAGACTCTCCAATACTCTTGGTCTTTATGTCTTCAATGTTGAAATCAACTCCTTGTTCTTTTGCTTTTTCGTAGACGATGCTTCTACCTAGAGAGATTTTGTTTTTATCTGCCAGTTTTTTGTAGTCATAGGGAACTTCTACTACTTTTGACTCAGTATTGTCATTGATATTATTCTCGATGGCACTTTTACATATATCGATTAATTTACCGAATTTTTCCGATTCATTGTTAGCAGGAACAGATGATTTTTTTTGGTTTTGATTTTTCAAGCATGCCGATATCAAAATAGTTGATTCATCCAAATCCAATTTTTTTATTACTTCTTTTATAGCAAAATCAATGGATTGATTCTTAAAATTTAGTTCATTTAATAAAGTGTTGGCGTCATCATTATAATAATTTACCTTGAGTATTTTGTTGTTTTTATCCAGCTCAAATTCTATGCTGGTGTCGGAATCTATGGCGACATAAGCATATACGCCATAATTATTAAAAAGATTAAAAGAAACAAACATAATTATAAATATTGCAGCAACTCCTGCGGCAATTCGGGAAGAAAAGACAAGCTTGCTTTTCTTATTTATAATTTCGTTTTTATTGAACGATATTTCCAATCCCACATACATACCCGGCTGTTTCATTATTGAACCAATTTTGCAATCATTGGTCATAATAATAGCCAGGTCACCTTTTAGCTTTAAAATAGTGCCCTTTTGTTTTACCATAATATTTCACCGTCCTAATGTATCATATATATATTTTTTCAATACCTCAAGATCGCTTTTAAGTATAAAAACCATGGCAATAATGAATTTTCTGTTTTTTTCAAGAGTTCTGCGGCATAGGTTAAAATGCTCGGTCAACTCTTTATACGGGAGAATTTTTCTTTCCCTGAATGATTGATATAATGATTCGTTTTCTATGATAATATTTGCTACTTTGAGGCATAAGATTATAGTATCGCGGTGTTTTGGGGAACATTCAATCAGGTCTTCAATGGTCATTTTATATTCATATATTTTTAGCTCGAAATTCTTAATTTCTTCTCTAGTTTCAAAATCAATGCTATAGTCCGAGTTTTTATCATATAAAACTTTTCTTCGAAGTTACTGGTACTGTGCTCATAAAACCCGGTGTTATAATCCTTAAGATATGAAAAAGGCACAGTTACATTGTTCTTTTTTGTGCTTCTCAAATAATCTATAAGCCGCCTTTTTATTACTTGCTTTGAAAAGCTGACAAACTTTGTTTTTTTATCTAAGTTATAGGACTCAATAGCTTCGTTGAAGGCAATTAGGGCAATGCTGTATTCGTCGCTTTGAGCCAAGTTGTTTTTTTTACCTACCAATTGAGATACGCATTTTAGAATAAAGGGTTTGAAGTCATCAATAAACTTATTTCTAAGTAGCGTGTCGCCATCTTTGATTCTTTTTATAATATCTAAAAAAGAGTCTTTTTCATGCCGGAACAAGTTGTACGAACTAAAACTTATCAATGAATATTCCCCCCCCTTGCTATAGAGGATTCGTATATGACTTCTATTTTAATTCGGTAAAAGATAATAAAATGCAAAATAAAGCTATAAAACTTTTAAATTGCTTAAAAAAATAAAAATAAACCGAACAAAAAAACATAGTGTTATCGAAAGACTTGAGCGAAAAGGATAAAAACTTAAATAATGTATATTCGGGAAGATACCGGGATGTGAATATAAGCCATATAAAAACAAGGAATATGGCTTATAAAATAAAAAATAAAAAAGTAAAGGAGAGATTTTAAAATGAAAAGATTTGCAAGTTCTTTATTGACAGCAGCATTGGTGTTTTCTGTTACAACAAGTGTTTTTGCTTCAAAAGATCCAATTCAAAATGAGATTTACAACAAACCGGTAAGTCAGATTATTCATCCCAAATATGTTGAATCTATTGTTGAAAAGAAAGAAACAGCAAAGATTAAAGCATCGTATGAGGAAGAAATTGCAGTACTGGAAGAAAGTCATAAAGCTGTGCATGAAGAAATAAAGGCTTTAGAAAAAGTAAAACCCGTAGACGAAGAAGCAATATCGGAATTAAAAAAGGAAGAAAAAGCGTTGCACGACGAGATAAAAGCTAAAAGAGATGAATTAAACAAGTTAATTGAAAGAGTAAAAAAGGTTGTTAAGTATGGAGAAGAAGCAGTAGCAAAGATTGAAGCAGCAGAAGCGGATTTTGCAAAAGAAGAAAGTGAAATAAAAGAAAAAATAGAAAAAATAAAAGCAGAGATTAAAGCTTTAGAGGCAGAAGAGACTGTGGATGAGGAAGCAGTTACGAAATTAAAGGAAGAGGAAAAAGCACTGCATGATGAGTTGAAAGCTAAGAGGGACGCTTTGAAAAAGAAAATTGAAAGAATTAAATTGGTTGCTGAATATGGAGAAGAAGCAGTAGCAAAGATTGAAGCAGCAGAAGCGGATTTGCAAAAGAAGAAAGTGAAATAAAAGAAAAAATAGAAAAAATAAAAGCAGAGATTAAAGCTTTAGAGGCAGAAGAGACTGTGGATGAGGAAGCAGTTGCGAAATTAAAGGAAGAAGAAAAAGCACTGCATGATGAGTTGAAAGCTAAGAGGGACGCTTTGAAAAAGAAAATTGAAAGAATTAAATTGGTTGCTGAGTATGGAGAAGAAGCAGTGGCAAAGATTGAAGCAGCACAAGCAGATTTTGCAAAAAAAGAAAAGTGAAATAAAAGAAAAAATAGAAAAAGTAAAAGCAGAAATAAAGGCTTTGAAGGCGGAAGAGACTGTGGATGAGGAAGCAGTTACGAAATTAAAGGAAGAAGAAAAAGCATTGAAGGACGAGCTCAGAGCTAAGAGAGATGCATTGAAAGAGGAAATTGACAGGATTAAATTGGTTGCAGAGTTTGGCAATGCTATAGTACAGATAGAAGAACAACAAGCATTATTTGCGGAAAAGATTGCTGCATTGGAAGAAAAGAAAGAAGAAGTTAAGGCAGAATTGAAGAAATTAAGGGAAACTAAGCCGGTTGACAAGGAAGCTGTTGATGAGTTGACAAAGCAGGAAAAAAGTTTGAATGATCAGATTAGAGTTGAAAAGGAAACTTTAGAGACCATAATTGAAGATATCCTTTATGCTGCAATAACTAAGAAAGCAGTTTAAAATAGAAAATTTAAAATTGTGCGGGAATGAACAGTTGAATTCCTCCTTGGGTAAATTGTATACCTGGGAGGAATTTTTATGCCGGCTTTGGAGGGGTAAAAATTTCATCGAAAAATAATAAGCCTAAATATGCCTTTCAAGCCTATAGATGATGGGCAATGCTATAATTCCTCCTATTAGTGCCGTCACAAGCTGAGGCCATCCGAAAGCAGCACCGGCTAAAGCCATTGCCTTGTTTTCAGGCAACAGTTTGAAAAATGGAATGATGTAAAGCAGAGAACCGTAAATAACTGCAAATTTCGCAATCGAACCCAAAACTATGCCGATAATTTTTTTCTTTCTAAAAATATAAAATGCGAGTACAAGAGCGAAGTTGCCCAAAGCTATAAAGGGAGCCAACGGCAAAGGCAGCGCTGCACCTGTAAGGATGGCTCCGTAAGGTGCCAGAACGGATATAACAGCACCGCTGAAAAGTCCAACCAAACCGGAGGATATAACAAGACAGGCATTAACTAAAGGCCCAACTATAAAATTGCTGTTTGGCCCTAAAAGAATAGGCCTTCCAAGGAACTGAAAAACTACGGTTAATGCCAAAAGTATTGCTGTTCTTGTGAAGTATTTGAGTTTATGATTATTACCCATTTTAATTTCCTTTCTTTTTACTGTTTATGTTCTTGTTTATACTTATTATTATTTTTTATCTCGAGTGTGAAAAATAATACATATATTGTAAGCTATTCTTTCTGAAAAAATCAAGAAAAAATAATTTATTTGTTTTATTTTTGAAGGAGAGCATAAACGTTGAAATAAAGCAATGAACAAGGCCAGGGGATTATATTAATTAAATAAAAAAGAACCGGATAAGATAAGCTTGTGATGCTTACTGTAAAATATTATAATTTTAGTATGAGTTTTTTAGGATAAATTCTGAAAATGAATTAATTTACCATAGCAAAAGAAGATACAAAAGTAATTTTAGTTGCAAAGGGGTAAAGAATATGGAACGTTTTCAAATAATAAAAGGTGATATAACAAAGATAAATACCGATGCAATTGTTAATGCTGCAAACAGATTCCTTCACGGAGGAGGAGGGGTGGACGGTGCTATACACCGTGCTGCGGGACCGGAGCTTTTAGAGGAGTGTCGAAAGCTCAACGGGTGTGAAACCGGAAAAGCTAAGATTACAAAGGGATATATCTTCCTGCAAAGTATGTAATACATACAGTGGGTCCGATTTGGCGCGGCGGAGACAACAACGAAGACGAACTTCTGGCTTCCTGCTACAGAAGTTCTCTGCAGCTTGCGGTGGATAACGGATTGAAAACAATTGCATTTCCTTCAATCAGCACCGGCGCATACAAGTTTCCTATAAAGAGGGCTGCAAAGATTGCAATAAAAGAAATATACGATTTTTTGTGCCAAAACGATAGTTTAACTCAGGTAATTATGGTGTGCTTTGATGAGATGACACAGAAAGCTTATGAAGAAGCATTAGAATAGAACAGGAGACGGTTCTCCGTTTTATATCATCCACTGCTGTTATAAATTAACGGTGGGATGATTTTTTTAGTCCGAAATTACGGAAAATAAAAATTAATGCATAAAGGTTGGATGGTTATAACATATGAAATAAAGAAGGAAATTTTTAACCGAAAGAATGCTTCGTATAATTTCCATTAAAGGTTATATTACTTAATATTTTTTTATAATGTAGCGTATTATCAATACCGATATAATAAATAACTGCTATAAAATGTGTTATTTCAACCAAGACATCACAAATATAGGGTGATGTGACGTTAAAAGAGTCTATTGGAATTTTTGTCTGATGTTATTACCTTACTAAATTTTCTTGTATATTAAATAAATTAAAAAGCGAAGGAGAGAGAAAGATATGAAAAGATTTTTTTCCTTAACGATCGCCGTGGCACTTATTCTTGTTTTATCAGGATGCAAAAGTGTTGAAAGCTCGGGTGTTGATAAAGGAACTCAAACGGTTGGAAGTACGGCAAACGGTCAAAATAATGAAAAAGGAGAAACACAAAAAGATACTGCAAAAAATGAGACTAATGAAAATGAACTTCAAGTTTCATGGTTTGAAAATCCCCCACATATATTTATTGACAAGGAAACCGGTGAATTGGCAGGTGCTGTATATGATTTGCTTGAGCAAAAAATAGCACCAAAAATGAATGTGAAATTTGTGTGGGATAAGGAAGGAACTCCTATTCCAAGGCAAACTGCCAATTTTGAGGCTAATACCAAACCTTTTGCCTCTGCTTTACTTACTAAAAATCCTGAAAGAGAAAGTGTTTCAATATGTTCCGAGAAAACCTTTTTTAATAGTCAAACGGCAATAGCAGTAAAAAAGGACAATCAACTCAGTGAAATTAGGAAAATTGATGACATACTGAACCTTAAAATCGGATATGCTGAAAAAAGCTTTATTAGTGAGTTTATGAAAGATCCTAGGGTCCAATTTGATTTGGTATCTACAAGCAATTATCACGAAACAAATTTAATGAGGCTTGTGTCAGGCAGGATAGATGCGGTTTATGCACCGGATAAAGCCGCATTTGTAGAATTGATGAATCAATTGGATTTGGAAGATGATATAAAAATACTTGATCTTCCTGAAAGCAAAGCGGGTTTTTATGTAGTATTTTCCAAAGCGGCAGGCAGTTTTGCCGAAAAATACAATGAAGCAGTAAAAGACATGGATTTGGAAAAAGAGTACCTTGATATGTTGGCAAAATATATTGACATATCAAAGCTGTAATTATGGTTATTATGTTCTAGAATCTGCATACGGCTAATGTTGTTTATAAGATATTATTGTATTTAAATCAAAAAACACAATAATATCTTATACAACACATTTTACTGCCTAGCATTCTACCATTTCCAATATTAAATCCTTGGAGGAGCTATAATGAAAATTTTACAGCAACTAAAAGATAAATTTTTAAACAATAATTTTAAATTAAAGGGAGCTAAATTTGGACACTTAAAAAAAATATCATTACGTTTTTCCGTGCCGACGATAATCAGTGTTATAGCTTTTTTGCTTCTGTATAATTTTGCTGCTGCAATCATTGCTTATAATTCACACAATAAAAGATTGAAAGAAAGAGCAGAAGGATTTTTAAGGATAGCAGAAGTATCTTCGGTCGAACCGCTATGGCAATTAAATTTTGCTGCACTTGAGTCTATAGGCAATTCTTTAATGGAAAACGATGAAGTTGCGGCTATTGAAATATTCGATTATAATAATATATCTTTATTTAGGAAAGAAAAAGATGGTCAGCAATACCGTGAGAAAAATTTGTTACCTCCTTTTAGTTGTGATGTCTTGAGAGGAGAAGTAAATATCGGAAGAATAGAATTAACCGTTACTAGCTACTATGCAAACCAAGAAATATTTGGAAATACAATGAAAGAAGTGGCACAAGTTGTGATAATTACACTGATTCTTTGGGGAATAATTTTAATAGTTTCTGGAAATATTGTAAGATCTATAAAAAAGCTTTGCGAGTTTGTAGATAAAATATCCCGTGGAGATCTTACTTCAACTGTTGAGATTGATTCGGAAGATGAGATTGGTTTTTTGGGAGAAAAAATTCTCGAAATGTCGGCCAATCTTTCACATTTAATAATTAAAATAGATGAAACTTCAAATTTATTGAGTGCTTCGTCAACAGAACTGGCTAAATCCACAAATATGAATTATACACTGAATAAGGAGATATCCCATGCGATTGAGCAAATAGCACAAGGGGTTACACACCAGGCAATGGATATAAATGAAGGTGTTCAAGAAGTTAATGAACTTGCAGATATAATTGAAAAAGTTATTACGTCAACAAATATCCTCGAAGAGGAAATAACAAACACCGAAGAATTAAAAAATATAGGTTTGGAAACTATCAATAATCTTAGTGAGAAAACCAAGAGAAATACTGAATTTTCAGGTAAAATAAGCGAAACTTTACTGAATTCTCAAAGAGGAGTAGAGCAAATAGGCAAGGTATCGGAAACCATATCGAATATTTCAGCCCAAACCAACCTTCTTTCCCTAAATGCAGCTATTGAAGCGGCAAGAGCCGGAGAGGCAGGAAAAGGATTTGCCGTGGTTGCAGAGGAAGTCAGAAAGTTGGCAGAACAATCATCTAAATCTGTTAACGAAATAAATAAAATAATAAGCGATATACGATTAAATTCAAATAATATGGAAGAAATGATAATTGAAATAAATGATATTTTAAAAGACCAGGCAAATTCTATGGATCAAACAAACAAGGTATTTAATGAAATTGCCAAAGCGATACAAAATACAAAGCTTAGAGTAGAAGACGTGTTTTCACTGGGAAACAATATGGAAGAAAAGAAGAATAAAATAGTTGAAATGATAAATGATTTGTCCGCAATTATGGAAGAAACCTCATCTAGCGCTCAGGAAGTATCTTCGGCGGTAGATGAGTATTCAAAAATGCTTGAAAAAATTAATGTCACAAGTTCGGAGATGGAAAACACAGCTGTATCCCTTTCGGAATCAATAGGTAAATTTCTTGTGAACAAAAACAACTGATGAGACTTTTAAATTTTTGTGTTGTAGCAGAAGAATTAGAATAGGCAAATAAAAAGCAAACCCACCTAAAAGTATATTGGTGCTTTTAGGTGGGTTTTGACAGCTCGGAAATTTTTGATCTGATAAGGAGACTGTGATAAAAAAAGGTATAACACCTATTGGTTTTGCTTGCAATTTATAACAATACCCCTTCTTATACTGCACACAGTCTTAGGTACAATGGATCTACATTTTAAGTGTGCAACTTTACTTTTGGGTATTCGTCTTAGCCTTGAATGCGTTTTTTCATAAGGCCTAATTAATTCTTGCACAGTATTTACTTTGTGGAAAGGAGCATACTCGCTATATACTTTAATAACAACATCAAAGTTACTACCTGTAAGTATTCCTAATTGATAATCTTTATTTCTATTTTCCTTCATAATCTGTATTGCTTCTTTTTTATCTATTTCCATGATTTTCGTTCCGCCAGTTCCTGTCTTACGAGAAAATATATATGTTTTCATCCTATTCACCTTCCTTATATACTGATTGAAGCATAGTATATAAATAATCTTCGTAGCTGATAATTTCTTTTGGGTTCCTAGGCATTTTGTCGAGCCAATTCCTTAATTTTAAAGAATAATCCAGTATATGCTTTTGAATAAACCGCTGTTTATAAATAACTTCATGTGTATACTTGTTTAATAGCCAATCCCTCCGAGTCCAAAATTGGATTTCTATAGAGTAGCACTTAGGATTATGTCTAAAATATAAATGAATACCTCTATATCCATCATCTGTACTCTTGGGCGTGTTGTAAAAATTCACCATTTGCATTTTATATCTTGTATTTGTTTTTGGAATATCCTGAATTTCACATTCTAATTCTTCCTGGTCCAAACCGGTAATTATTCTAATTCCAAATATATCATTGCAGACTTCCCTAAACTGTTTATTACTGTTTGAATTTTTATTCCACTTATCCTTTAGTGAAGTCTCAGCCTTTTCACGCATAGCAAAATCATTACTATCTTTTATAATATTATCTTCAAAATACTTTTCCAATTCTTTTGTTAAATCTATATTATACTCAATAAAATCTAAAACATCTGTATATACATCGTTAAAATCAAAATGTTTTATAGTTCGTTTCAATGAAGGAAACTTGCTGTCAACTTTATAGCTATTTATTTTTTTCAGTATTTCCCACAAGTTATAACCATCATCCATTAGTATTTTCTTCATGTTATACTCCAATAAAAACTTGCTTGATTTAATTATACCACATAAGGATAGTTTGAATAATGAAGTTTTTCTATAGCACTTTGGCCCTGTATACACTAACGCATATAAATGCAATATTTATCATCCGTTTGGATGAATATGCAAAAACTCAAAGATATCGAGCAAAATGTGTAGGTAAAAACAGAAAATTTCTTTAGGGAGGATATTTATAATTTCAAATAGAATAAAATCAACGGAGAAAATAATAAACATTATAGAAATTTGTTAAGTAAAAAAACAGTTGTATTTTGGGGAGGGCAGGATGTGAAGAATATAGCTTTTATTGATACGGAAATAGAACCTAAAAGCGGAAAAGTTCTTGACATTGGCAGTATCAAGGGAAATAGCGATTTGTTTCATTCTGCTTCCGTAGCTGACTTTATAGAATTCTTGCGTGGCTCGGAGTATATTTGCGGCCACAACATAATCAAACATGATTTGAAATATATAAAAAATACAGTTGAAGCTGCCGGTATTAAAGATGCGAATTTCATCGATACTTTGTATCTATCGCCTCTTTTGTTTCCCAAAAAACCTTACCATGCCCTTGTAAAAGACGACAAACTTCAAGCCGATGATATCAATAACCCGCTGAATGATTCAATAAAAGCCAGAGACCTTTTCTTTGATGAGATTAAGGCTTTTCGTGAATTGGATAATGAAATGAAGTGGATTTTTTATACTCTGCTAAAAGACAAAGAAGAATTTTCTGCCTTTTTTAAGTTCATTAACGAGACTTTGACAGGTGAAATTGCAAATAATCCAAACGGATTTGATACTCCGGAGGCTTTAGACGGATATGAACAAAAGCATTGCGACTTGGAAAAAATAATCCGGACCAAATTCCGGTTTCAAATATGCGAAAAAGTAAATCTAAGTAAAATTATATACCAAAATCCAATTGAGTTAGCTTACTGCTTAGCACTTATAAATACCAAAAGCCGCAATTCAATTACTCCTCCTTGGGTGCTGAAAAACTTTCCGGAAGTAGAGCGAATCATGTTTCTGCTTAGAAACAATCCGTGTTTGGAAGGCTGTGAGTACTGCAATGAGGCTCTTGACATCCATAAAGCCTTAAAAAAGTACTTTGGATATAACTCTTACAGAATATATGACGGAGAACCCCTGCAGGAGAAAGCCGTAAGAGCGGCGGTGTCCAACAAATCACTTCTTGCCGTGTTTCCCACCGGAGGAGGTAAATCAATTACTTTTCAGGTGCCTGCTTTGATGAGCGGAAAGAATTCAAAAGGACTGACGGTGGTTATTTCACCCCTTCAATCGCTTATGAAAGACCAAGTGGATAATTTAGAAAAGGCAGGTATCACCGAGGCGGTTACCATAAATGGCCTGCTGGACCTATAGAAAGGGCCAAGGCCTTTGAAAGGGTTGAAAACGGTTCGGCATCCATCCTTTACATTTCGCCGGAGTCTTTGCGTGCAAGGTCAATTGAGCGTTTGCTTTTAGGAAGAAATGTTGTTCGATTTGTCATTGATGAGGCTCACTGCTTTTCGGCTTGGGGGCAGGATTTCAGAGTCGACTATTTATATATCGGTGACTTTATAAAATCAATTCAGGAAAAGAAAAACATGGCAGGACCCATTCCCGTTTCCTGCTTTACAGCCACGGCAAAGCCAAATGTCATTGAGGATATAAGAAATTATTTTAGGGAGAAGCTCTCTATCGAAATGGAGCTTTTTGCTTCGACTGCAACCAGACGCAATCTCCGATACAAGGTGTTTGAGAGAAACAGTCAGGAAGAAAAATACAATACGTTAAGAGATTTGATTGAAGAAAAGAATTGTCCCACAATAGTCTATGCATCACGGACAAAAATGGTGGACACTTTGGCAAAAAGACTTGAGCAGGACGGGTTTTCGGCAAGGGCCTTCCACGGGAAAATGGATAAGGATGAAAAAACGAAAAATCAGGATGCCTTTATAAAAGGGGAAATCCAAATCATGGTTGCAACATCTGCCTTTGGAATGGGAGTGGATAAAAAAGATGTGGGACTGGTCGTTCACTACGATATTTCCGACTCCCTTGAAAATTATGTTCAGGAAGCCGGAAGAGCCGGAAGAGATGAAAATATAACAGCCGATTGTTATGTATTGTATAGTGATGAAGACCTCAACAAGCATTTTATTTTGCTGAATCAGACAAAGCTGAATATTGAAGAAATACAGCAGGTATGGAAGGCAATTAAAGACGTTACCCGAATACGGTTGAAGACCTCTCAATCCGCATTGGAAATCGCAAGAAAGGCCGGTTGGAACGAGAACCTGAATGATGCGGAAAACAGGGTAAAAGCGGCGATAGCAGCATTGGAAGATGCGGGTTATATTAAGAGAGGGCAAAACATACCTAGGGTGTTTGCCAACAGTATTCTTGCAAAAAATGTCGCGGAGGCAGCAAGTAAAATTAATGCTTCCGACAGGTTTGACGAAAAGCAAAAGCAAAATGCCATCCGAATAATAAAAAGCCTTATTTCCAGCAAAAGAAGAAAAAATCCAAAGGACGAGGAAGCGGAATCCAGGATTGATTATCTCTCGGATCATCTGGGAATTCCCAAAGAAGAAATTATTCAGATTGTGAACTTGCTTCGGGAAGAGGGAATCCTTGCCGATGTCAAAGATCTTGTGGCATTTATTAAGAAGAAGGAAAATCAAAAACGATCATTAAGCATATTAAAATCCTTTGTGAAAATTGAGAATGTCCTCTTGAGTGTTTTTTCAGAGGAGGAAAAGATATTTCATATAAAGGAACTCAATGAACAAGCCGAACACTATGGCTGTAGGGATGTAACACCCAATAGTATAAAAACTGTTATAAACCTGTGGGCTATAAAAAATTGGATAAAGAGGGAGTATGCAGGATTTTCGGCAAATCACATTGCTGTAATAACTATGTATGATAGAAATGTGTTTGAAGAAAAGCTAACCAAAATCCATGAGCTTGCACAGTTTATATTGGAATATCTTTATGATAAAATCAAATATAATGCTCCGGAAAGCAGAGGAATCAAAGAAGAGGATAAAGAGGAAACGGAAGTTGAGTTTTCGGTTCTCGAACTTAAAGAAAAGTTTGAGCAAAGAATAAAGCTTTTTAATACTAAAGTTTCAACAGACGATGTTGAAGATGCACTTTTTTACCTTTCACGAATCGGAGCATTAAAAATAGATGGCGGCTTTATGGTTATTTACAACTCCATGGCTATTGAGCGTATTGAGAAGGATAATAAAAAGCGGTACAAGGTTGAGGATTACAGAAAACTTAAAGCGTTTTATGAAAATAGAGTGCAGCAGATTCATATTGTCGGTGAATACGCACGAAAAATGGTCAGTGATTATAAGGATGCTCTTCAGTTTGTGGATGACTATTTTTCGCTAAATTACAGCTCTTTTTTAAATAAATATTTCAAGGGAAGCCGGCAAGATGAAATAAAGAGAAACATTACTCCCGCAAAATTCAGGCAGCTTTTTGGGGAGCTCTCACCTACTCAATTGAAAATCATTACCGACAATGAGTCAAAGCATATTGTGGTTGCAGCGGGACCCGGAAGCGGGAAGACCCGGGTCCTGGTTCACAAGCTGGCGTCACTTATGCTAATGGAGGATGTCAAGCATGAGCAATTGCTGATGTTAACCTTTTCGAGGGCTGCTGCCACTGAATTTAAAAAACGGCTTCTGAAACTTATAGGCAATGCTGCCAACTACATTGAGATAAAGACCTTTCACTCCTATTGCTTTGACCTTTTAGGAAGGATTGGAACACTGGAAAAGTCTGGTGAGGTAATAAGAGAGGCAGTACGTAGAATTAAAAGCGGCGAGGTTGAGCCGGGCAGAATAACAAAGACTGTTTTGGTTATAGATGAAGCTCAGGACATGGACGCAGATGAGTTTGAATTAATCGGTACCCTGATGGAGAAAAATGAGGATATGAGGGTGATTGCGGTTGGGGATGACGACCAGAATATTTATGAATTTCGGGGTGCAAGCTCTAAATACTTGGAACGATTGATAAAAGAAAAAAACGCTGTGATGTACGAACTTGTAGAAAACTACAGGAGCAAGAGCAACCTTGTGGAATTTACAAATAGATTTGTAAAGAAAATATCCCATAGGCTTAAGAATATACCTATTGTTGCTGTTTGGAAAGACGACGGAAAGATTAAGCTGGTTCGGTACAAAAGCAGCAATTTGATTACACCGGTGGTTAGCGATATCCTTAACACAGGACTTTCAGGGTCAACCTGTGTTTTGACAAAAAGCAATGAAGAGGCATTGCAGATTGCAGGCTTGCTTACGAAGAACGGAATGCAGGCAAAGTTGATTCAGTCCAATGAAGGATTTAATCTATATAATCTTCTTGAAGTCAGGTATTTTCTAAATTGTCTCAACTTGTTCCCAAATACCTATATGATTGGTGAGGATACTTGGGCGGATGCAAAACGCAAGTTGAGAGACAAGTTTTACGCCAGACCGAACTTGGAATTGTGTTTAAACATTATTAAAGACTTTGAAGCAACAAATCCGAAGAATAAATACAAATCCGACCTAGAGATCTTTATCCGGGAATCAAAGATGGAGGATTTTTTACAGAAGGGTTGGAGACTATATTTGTTTCTACCATTCACAAGGCGAAGGGAAGAGAGTTTGACAATGTATTTTTGATGCTGGACAGATTTACTCCGCAAACCGATGAAGAACTAAGGCAGTTGTATGTTGCCATGACAAGGGCAAAACGTAATCTTACCATTCACTATAATGGAGATTATCTTGATACTATAAAGGTTTGCGGACTTAAGACATTTTTCGATTCTAATATTTATTCTCCTCCTTGTCAACTGGCAATGCAGCTAACCCATAAAGATGTAGTGCTGGACTTTTTCCTTTTCCGTCAGAACTTGATTGCTCAGCTTATGAGTGAAGATGAGCTCATTGTGGACGGTAATTGCTGCAAAAATCTTAGAGGACAGGAAGTAGTACTTTTTTCAAAGCAGTTTAGAGGTAAAATTGAGGAAATGAAGCAAAGAAACTATATTCCCAAGAGGGCAAAAGTGAGATTTATTGTGTATTGGCAGAAGGAAAGTTCAGATTACGAGATAAGAATTGTGCTGCCCGAGATTTATTTTGAAAGGACAACAAGTGGCCAGGATATTGCACCTGAATGTTGACTTTTCTTAAAATTTTGAGTTGCGAGTATCCTAAGTTTCGCTTTATTATGCATGAATTTCTGTATTATTACCCCATAAAGGTTTAAACTGTAAAGGCGCTTTTTGTAATGGAGTATATTATAATATTATAGTAGATTTTTTTAGCTTTTAGTTTGAGGTGAGTAATGAAGCATTTATTTATCATTAACCCGTTTGCCGGTAAAGGAGGCGGTGTTGCATATGCTAAAGAAATAGAAAAGCATTTTATGAAGAGTAAAGAACTTGGTAATAAAGAGTCTTATTATATAGAATTTACAAAGGGGCCCGGCGATGCTACTGAAATTGCACGAAAGTATGTGGAAAGTGACAGGTGCAGAGTTTATGCAATTGGCGGAGACGGGACTTTAAACGAAGTTCTGAACGGTGTCATGGGCAGCTCAAGCAGCCTTGGGGTAATTCCGGCAGGAAGCGGAAACGATTTTTTCAGAAATATCGGAGATACCGTTGACTCAAGCCTTTTGTACCGGACAATAAACGGAACTGAAGAATATATTGATGTTGGCAGAGTAAACGGCCGTTATTTTTTAAATGTCGCATCAGTTGGAATTGACGCCGAAATTGTGGCAAATGCACGTAAGTTTAAAAAGTATCCTATGTTTTTCGGAATGAGCTCTTATATCGCAGGAATTTTCTATACTGTGTTTCGCTATAGAAGCTTTAACTCTATAATAAATATTAACGGTATGGAGCACAACAAAGAAACTCTTTTGCTTACTGTTGCAAACGGCAAATATTACGGAGGGGGAATGAAAATTGCCCCCAGAGCGAGCATCAATGACGGCAGTTTTGATGCTTATCACATTGACAGGGCAAATCCGCTTAAAATCGTATTGTTCTTTCCTCAGTTGATTAGGGGCAGGCATGAGGGATTTAAAGAGGTTGAACACTTTATGTCTGAGGAAATTAGAATACGTTCGGAAGAAAGATTTCTTTTGAATGTCGATGGTGAAATTTTCGATACTTGCGAAGCGGCCTTTAATATTATTCCTAATGGATTAAAGATGATAGTTCCGTTAAAAACCCAAATTGACATTATGTATAATATGTGATATATTTACATAAAAGGTTAAATAAAATAATATATGAATAATTAGTATTTTTATTATTTATAATGTGGGGGTAAACGGAGAATGTTTGCAAAAAATAAAGTGGATAGTATATTACATGAAGATTGCTTATCCTTATTATTTTTGGAAAACTATGAAAAAGTACATAAACTTGCCTTATCTTTTACATATGATGAGGAATTGTCAAAAGATGTAACTTAAATAACTTTTATGCGGGCATTTGAAGGATTAAACAAATTAAAAGACAAGTCAAAATTCGATGTTTGGATTCGTGCTATAGCAGTGAATGTATCTAAAGATATGCTAAGGCAGAAAATAAATAATAGAATCAAAATCGTATACTTATTTGATAAAGACAATAATGTATTGGATTATATATATAAAACAGCACGGGTTGATAGTATAGATGAACAGTATGTGAAGAGAGAAATGTTAAAAGATATATTAGTACATATAGATAAATTGAGTTTGGAAGAAAAGAAAATCTTATTTCTAAGGCATTATAAAAATTATACATATTCTGAAATAGCAAAACACATGAATATGAAGCAAAGTACGGTGGGAATGAAATTATTAAGAATTAAAGAGAAAATTACCAGCAAGATAAAATAGAGTATTTGCCCACTTTAATCAAGCTTATATGAGACTTGACTAAAGTGGCAATAATACTTAAGCGTAGAAAGTGTAAATATTTTTGTGTAAACTGATTTCCCTTCTATGTTGGTGTATAAGTATATTTTAAGACTCAAGAGTCTGCTTTGTCAAATTTTATAGATTCAAAAGAATATCTGATAAGAAATTCTTTCAAAAGAAAAATTTGAATAAAGATGTGGTGTATAAAATATTATAGGGGGTTCAGAGAACCAGAGTTCTCCTGAATCCCTTGATTATACTATATACGCTCTTCGAACATATTCTGTAGCTGTCCTAGTGCCAGTTAACAGAATTTACATCTAGTAATTAAGTCGCCACTTTTCTATATAATAAATATAGAGAGGATAGTTAAAATGAACTATGGATCAAATAAAAAACTATTTTTATGAGTACTAACTGCTGATGACATAGATGAGTTAAGGAAAGCTATTAAAACTTCAGCTTCCAGTAAAACCATACGTTATACACAAGTCATCTTAGCTTCAAGTGAGGGAATGGATTCAAAAAAGCTTTCTGAAACCTATCACTACTCTCAACGTAATATTGCTGTCATTATAAATGCATTTAGCAATGAAGGTGGCTTTAGGATATCCATTTAATTCTTGGATTTTGCATCAGCTTAAAATATTAGTGTTGTGCATTAAAAAGTAATAAATTGTATTG
>NZ_BAVR01000071.1 GCF_000521465.1 Acetivibrio straminisolvens JCM 21531 | reverse complement strand
AAATGTCACAGGTATTTGTACTGTTTGGCCAGCTTCTCCGTTTACTGTTGCTATCTTAACTGCTACTTTATTAGGATCAATTGTTTCAGTTGGTGTTGGTGTTGGCTTATCAGTTGGCTTATCAGTTGGTGTTGGTGTAGGTGTTACTACTGTAGTACCAACATTTACTCCACCATCAATGAACTGAACTTCAAGTTCCTTCAAGTCATTGTCTGCAAAGCCACCTACTTCGTTCAAGCTTATTGGTGTAAATCCATTAGGTGCTCCTGCATTTATAGTTGCTGTTATTACTGCAAATACTCCATCAGTCCTGATTGCTTCTGTTCCTCTTCCGGTATTTTCTGCATACAGGAATACAATCATGTTCTTTTCTGGGTAAATTGCAGCATCAAAGCTGTTCTTAGGATTAATTACTATGTCTCCTGCTTCAACATCTACTATTGTCAATACTTTCGGGTCATAGTTAAATACGAAGTCACAGTTTGCTATTCCCTTTGAAGGTACATTGCTAAAAGTCACAGGTATTTGCACTGTTTGGCCAGCTTCTCCGTTTACTGTTGCTATCTCAACCCGTACTGCATTAGGATTAATTGTTTGTGTTGGTGTTGGTGTTGGTGTTGGTGTAGGTGGTACTACTATATCGCCAACAATTACTCCACCATCAATGAACTGAACTTCAAGTTCCTTCAAGTCATTGTCTGCAAAGCCACCTGCTTCGGTCAATCTTATTGGTGTAAATCCGTTAGATGCTCCTGCATTTATAGTTGCTGTTATTACTGCAAATACTCCATTAGTCTTGATTGCTTCTGTTCCTCTTCCGGTATTTTCTGCATACAGGAATACAATCATATTCTTATCAGGATATATTGCAGAATCAAAGCTGTCGTTAGGATTGATTACTATATCTCCTGCTTCAACATCTACTATTGTCAATACATTCGGGTTATAGCTAAATACGAAGTCGCAGTTTGCTATTCCCTTTGTAGGTACATTGTCGAATGTCACAGGTATTTTTACTGTCTGACCTGCTTTTCCTTCTACTGTTGCTATATTAACCTGTACTGCATTAGGATTAATTGTCGGTGGTGGTGTCGGGCCTCCTATTCCTATTTCTACTCCACCATCTATATACTGTACCTTTAAGTCTCTCAGATCATTGTCAGCAAATGCACCATGTTCCTTCAATGCGATAGGAGTAAATCCGCTTCCGCCTTTTACTTTCGCATGTATAATTGCAAATGTTCCGTCTTTTGTAATTGCTTCTGTTCCTCTTCCAGTATTTTCTGCATACAGGAATACAATCATATTCTTATCAGGATATATTGCAGCATCAAAGCTGTCATTAGGATTGATTACTATATCTCCTGCCTCTACCTTTTGGATATCCAATATATCCGAATTATAGCTTAATACAAAGTCTCCATTTGCTATTCCCTTTGAAGGTACATTTGTTAATTTTATAGGTATTGTAACATTTTGTCCTACATTACCTTCTACAGTAGCTATAGTAACCGTCAATGCATTTGGATCTATTGTCGTAGTTGGTGTAGGTGTAGGTGTTGCACTCTTAGTTGGTGTAGGTGTTGCACTCTTAGTTGGTGTTGGAGTTGGTGTTGGTGTTGAACCTCCAGGTTCTTTACCCCATACAAGCACACCATTTAAGTAAGCTGTTACCTGATCCCACTCAACAAACTGTGAACCAGCCTTGAATGAGTAGTCATTTGACTGTGTATAGTTAGACCAGTCATTCTTCGCAAATCTACCTTGAATTTGAACATGTGCGCCTGCTTCAAGACTTCCGCTTGTAAAGCTTATTTCAAGGTAAGTATCTGCGTCATTTGTTGAGGAATTCATTTTTACAAATGTTCCTTTAACATTTGAAGTAATTCCGTTATAGCTGCCGTTGCTGCCGATAATTGCAGCGTGGTCGCACCAGAATGTCTGATCCTTTTGTCCGTCTATTGTATAGTAGTATCTTAATGTGAGTTTGGACAAGTCAATTGCACTGCTTCCAGTATTAGTAACCTTAAACTGCGGACTTATTGAGTTAGAAGTATCTGAAGGATTGCTGTTGTAGAATTCAACCTTCAAATTGCCTGATACTGGAGACTTAGTTGGTGTTGGTGTCGGTGTCGCACTCTTAGTTGGTGTAGGTGTTGCTGATTTAGTCGGTGTTGGTGTTGCACTCTTGGTTGGTGTTGGTGTAGGTGTTGCATTTCCAACATTTACGCCACCGCTTACAAATGTTACCTTCTGCTCAATCAAATCATTATCTGCAAATCCGCCTACTTCTTTGCAGGTAATAAATCCTGGAGCACTTGACTTAACAGTTGCTGTTATTAATGCAAATAAACCATTTTCTTTTATTGCTTCTGTTCCTCTACCGGTATTTTCTGCATAAAGGAATACAATCATTCCCTTTTCCGGGTAAATTGCAGCATCGAAGCTATCTCTAGGATTGATTACTATATTTCCTGCTTCAACATCTACTATTGACAATACATTCGGATCGTAGTCCAATACGAAATCACAGTTTGCCAATCCTTTTGATGGAACACCGTAGAAGTATATAGGTATCTGAACTGTTGTTCCTACAGCTCCTGTAACTTTACCAATTTCAACTGCTATACCATCTCTTGGATCAATTGTTGGTTTTGGTGATGGTATTGGTGTTGGTGTTGCTGTAGAGCCAAGGTTTACTCCACCTTCGATAATAATTGTGCTTATTTCTTTTAAATCGTTGTCCGCAAATGCACCATATTCAGTCAATTTAATTGGTGCTGCTGAAGAAGATTTGACAGTAGCTGTTATTGTTGCAAATACTCCGTCTTTTGTTATTGCTTCTGTTCCTCTTCCGGTATTTTCTGCATAAAGGAATACAATCATTCCCTTTTCCGGGTAAATCGCAGTATCAAAGCTATCTCTAGGATTGATAACTATATCCCTGCTGTTACCGTTGTTACGTCTAATACCTTTGGATCATAGCCTAATACGAAGTCACCATTAGCTATACCTTTTGATGGAACTCCGCTCAGGGTTACAGGTATCTGGACTGTTGTTCCAACGGCTCCTGTAACTTTGCCGATCTCGACTGTCATTGTGCCTGCTGCCGATATTGATTGCGGTATCATTGCCGCAAAAATCGTCGTCAGCATAGCAACAACTACGATCATACTGATGACTTTTTTCATCTACCATTCCTCCCAAAAATTAATAATTTTATATGATCTTATAAAAAGATCTCTAAAGGCATTTGAAATCAAATACCTTATATACAAATCAAATAAAATAACAACAAAATTTAGCATTAATATCAATAAACAATATTAATATTTTCATGTCAAATTTTCAGTTTTAATAAATACCAGAGAATTTGTCGATAAATAGGAATTGGTTTTTGATAATTCGTTATTCGTTGAAACAGATGATTCTATGTATATGCTTTGATATTTGCATCATAAATACATATAAGCTGTTAAATACACTATTTCATTGAAATGCTGGAATTAATAAATACTCTCCAGTACACTTTTCTTATCTTTATGTAAGAGTTAAATTATAAATAGATGTGATTAATCCCCTGTACAAACTCCTCCCTATTTAAAACTTGTTATTATAAATTTATATATATAAAACTCTGTATTTTGGGGAAATATTAGAGGCCATTAAATCAGAATTTAAAATAAAATTATTATCTAATGTTATGTGAACTGAATACTGAGACACTTAAGCGCTTAATTTTAATAAAGAATTGCCTCCAAACTCCCAAATACATTGTTATTATTTATTATCAAAAAAATTAATGATGTTTTAATTTCATTATATATTAAAATCAAATTAGTTTCAATAAGTTTTCAAAATAAAGCCTCCTCTGTTTTCAAACTGCATGCAAACAAGAACAATTCTTCCGATAAAGAGCTTTTCTCAGCATCTCAAATCCACATCACCCGTTAGATTACTAAATTTGCAGAAAAATTTTTTTTGTAAAGGCAAGAGAACATTCTAATTTCTTTGTAATATATATTCGTTATATAAGCAAATTTTGGGGGGCATTTTTAAAAAATAATATTTCTAAATTTTAAATATTATTACAGAAATATTCTTATCCTTGGTATAAAAGGTTATATTTTTTCTCCCTTGACCATCCTATAAAACCCCGGCAAGTCTTGCCCATTACACCTTCTGCAGTTTTCCGGCAAAACCTTCATCCTTTGCGGATATTGTTGAAATTTGTCGTGTCCCATCTGTTTGAAATAGACTTGGGAACAACAGTCTCCTCTCGGTTCTTCGAAGCTTTTATACATCTTTTTCCACAATGCCTTTATCGGTGTTTCAAAAACGTTGCCAAAGTTAAATGGTATGTAATCACAGGGATATAAATCTCCCCGGCCGTCGATAAACGAGTAATACCCTGCTGCTCCACATCCAAACATTTCTTGGGATTCAAAGTATGGCAAAACAGATACCTTCGGAAAATTCCCGTCTTTGTTATACAATATATGCAGTTCAATAAGCTCCTTCAGTTCATCATCAGTAAGCAATTCATCCCGATTTATTCTCCCGCTTCTTCCAAAAGGCTTCGGCTCCATCAACCTAACCTCATCAACTCCGCACTGCCCGAGAAACTTTATAAATTTCTTCATCTTTTCGCCTTTCAAAAGTTCCCTGCTGCAAAAAGTCCTGGTAACCGTATAAAGTTCTGCCTTTTTTGAGTTTTCAATTGCATTTATGGCATAATGATAAGCCCCATTAAAGCCCATTCTTTCATTATGCTCACTTTCAATCATCGATTGAAAATCTATTATCATCCCATATAGGCCTGCTGATTTTAAATCTCTTGCTCTCTGTGATGTCAAGCCATACCCTGTTGAATACACATAAGATACACTTCTGTTGTCTATATTCCCAATAATTTCTTCAAGGTCATTTCTAAGCAACGGTTCTCCGCCGGCAAACCCAATAATCCCTACTCCCATATCCTGTATCTCATTTACCAAAGATATCAGGCTTTCCTTTTCCATATCATTGAAAGAATTTTTTTGTCCTTCGAAAGAACCTGTACTATCGTTTGTTTCCCTGTTGTTGGGGTATCTTGATGTAACATCAATATTTACCCAAACCGGAAACTTTCTTCTACCCTTAACAAGGTTATCAAAAAGATTGCTGCCGCTTCCCGGTATACCATCAAATAAGCTGTCAAAAGCTCTTGTATTTATCGGCGGAATAAAAGAACTAAGCACAAATGTGTTTTGATGCTGCAGAATCCTTTCATTTTTAAACGCATGGTAGATGCTTCTTATAAGATTTATTGGCCTATATTCCTCATTTTCCGACAGCAACTTGTGAACTTGCAAAGCTTTTTTAACAAGCGACGGATTAACGGCCATTTTCATAAGTAACGATATATTAATTATACTAATATTCATAAATAATGTCATCCTTTATATAAAGTTCGCAAATCAAATCAAACGTTTTTACAATTATATTCTATCAAAACATTCTATTTTTTCAAATCAATAATACCTTTTATGAAGTTTTTAAAAGTATTTACCCACGAAAAAACTGCCTTAAATTTACTTTAAGGCAGCTTTTCATACAGATCGATTCTGTATTAATCAATATTTTTTAATCAATTCTTTTTGCTTTTTCAACAAGCTTCACAAATTCATTTCTATATCCCTCTTCATCGCTGTCGGCATACTGCTTTGCGACCTGCAAAACACGGTCATAGGACGAATTGCCTTTATACTTGGATTCTCTAAGAAGCAGACCGAATTCTGCAACAGCAGCAGCAAACTTTAGGTTTTCCGATACCTTTCCCTCATCCTCTTCCAGCACAGTTTTTGAGAGCAGTTCGCTTGTATCGGATTCAGGCTTCTTATATCTTATCTTCACCGTGGCAACTTCATTGCTGTCTATAAGTTGAGATTTCTGATATTTGAGCTCGTCAACCCCCGGAACCTCAAACTCCGAATCTACAGGAGCAATCTCGTAAAGTGCAGTTACCGAGTGCCCCGCACCTATTTCTCCTGCGTCTACCGAGTCGTCGTTAAAATCCTCGTTTCTAAGCAATCTGTTTTCATATCCGATTAGCCTGTAAGCCTTTACCTTTGCAGGATTAAACTCCACCTGTATTTTTACATCCTTTGCAACAGTGTTTAAAGTCGCACCCATTTCATTTACAAGAACTTTCCTGGCTTCTGCAATATTGTCTATATATGCATAGTTCCCATTGCCTTTGTCTGCAAGGCTTTCCATTTTTGAATCCTTGTAATTGCCTGTTCCGAAGCCAAGCACCGTAAGGAATATACCTTCATTTCTTTTCTTTTCAATCAATCGCACAAGCTCAGCCTCACTGCTCACTCCAACATTAAAATCGCCGTCCGTAGCCAGAATAACACGATTGTTGCCCGACTTAATAAAATTCTTCTTTGCTATATCATAGGCAAGCTTTATTCCTTCCGCTCCTGCTGTCGAACCTCCTGCTTCCAGCTCCATCAAAGCATCAAGATTTTATCCTTTTCACTTCCCGGAGTTGAATCCAGAACCAAACCTGCCGCACCTGCATAAACACAATTGATACCCTGTCATTCTCGCCCAATTCGTCTACAAGAAGCTTAAAAGCTGATTTTAAAAGGGGAAGCTTATCGGGAGTATCCATTGAACCGGAAACATCCAGCAGGAAAACCAGATTGCTTGGTGGAAGCTCCTCTGTTGAAAGCTTCTTTGCCTGAAGCCCTACAAGCATTAGATTATTCTCCGGATTCCACGGACACTCTCCAATCTCGGTGGTTATGCTAAATGGGTCGTTGCCGTCAGCATCAGGATAGTCATATGTAAAGTAGTTTATCATTTCTTCAATTCTTACGGCATCTATAGGCGGCTTTTGCGAAGAATTGAGAAAGCGCCTTATATTGCTGTAAGATGCCGTATCCACATCCACAGAAAACGTTGAAAGAGGATTGTTATATGTATCAAGGAATACATTCTCGTTAATAACATTATAGTCTTCGGTATTATACTGAGTCTGAAAAACGTCGATATCCATTGCTTGATTATACTCGATATCCACCGTTCCAGAATTCTGGCCACCGTAATTTTTATTCAACATCGCCGAATCGGTGGTGTATTCTTTAACTGACACCACGCTACAGGAAGAAAGCAGTGTTGCAATCAAAAAAAACCAAACCAAAACCCATACTACACTATTTGTATGTTTTGTAATAATATTCATTTTCATATAATTCCCTCCGTTTTTTTGTGTTTTTTGTATTAGACGGAGTTCCTTATTTTTGGTTCCAAATTTTATTTAAAATTTTTTTCAATCCAATCAACCACATAACCTGCAGCGTGCCTGTCATGATGAACACAAACACAGTCACAAACTGCTATCAGCTCCGGATGAGCATTTTCAACAGCAAACCCTGTTCCCGATGTTTTTATCATTTCTACATCGTTTTGATTGTCGCCAATCGAAATTACTTTACTTTTTTCTATCCCTATCATCTTTGCAAGCTCGTCCAAAGCTTCACCTTTTGAAGTTTTTTTGTCGAGTATCTCTAAGAACTGCTTCTCCGAATACACTGTCCTAAAACCCTTTTCCTTGGTTTTCAAAAAGTCCTCCACCTCAGGAAGCCTGTCCGGGTTGGCCGTAAGAATTACCTTATAAAATTTTTCGGGTATCTCATCTGCAGAAATCAATATTGGTTTAAAACCTTCCTTTTTGCTGTGCTTTTCGGTCTCTTCATTCTCCCTCAGCAAATAAACACTGTCTCCCCCCGGGAATATCTCAATTCCCAGATAAGGAAATTTGTCCAAAACCTCTTTCAGCAAACCTCTTATGTCCTCTTTAAAACCGCAGGTCCAAAGATTCTTTTCATTATCAAAATCATATATAAGCGCTCCGTTATATAAAATAACAGGAGCATTTACCGGCAAAACTTTCAAGTATTCTCTTACTCCAAGCTCCATCCTGCCCGTCGCAATAGTAAATATTCCCCCGTTGTCTACAAAATACGAAATGGCCTTTATATTTTCCTCACTTATTTCAAACTTGCTGTTTAGCAAAGTTCCATCCAAATCACTAACAAGCATTAATCCTTGAAACTTTTTCTCCATCACCAAACTATCCCTTCACATTCAATCCTATTCTCTGCAAATAAGTTCATTGATTTTTTCCGCAGCATCCTTTAAATCCCGGGCAATATAATTTACAAAGCTAAAATCCTGCTTGTTGGTATACACCGACGGCACAGCAATTGTATAGCATCCCGCCGTGACCCCGGCAAGAGCACCGTTGCTTGAATCCTCAAGAACAATGCACTCAGCCGGCATTACTCCAAGCCTCTTTGCCGCAGTATTATACACTTCCGGATCGGGCTTTCCCTTTTCAACCTCATCCGATGTCACAAAAACATCAAAATAATCTTCAATTTTAAGTTTATCCAGCACTATTTTCAGAAACTTATTCGGTGAACCTGTGGCTATAGCATCTTCAGTTTTCCCCTGATACTGTTTAAAATATCGAAAAGTCCCGGCATTGCTTCAACTTCATTTATCAGCTTCTTGACAAACAAATCATCCCTGATGCTTAAAAGTTCCCGAGGTGAAATATCAAGCCCCAGATCTTCTGCAAAAACAGTTATAGCTTCTAAAGGTTTTCTTCCCATCATCTTCCATAGGGTCTCATCCTTTACCTCTTTTCCGAAATTTCGTGCAATCAGCCTTTCAACGTCAAAATACAAGCGTTCCGTGTCAATCATCAATCCATCCATATCAAATATAACCGCTTTTACTCTCTCCAAAAACCCACCACCCGTTTTGCTATAAAACATTAAATCAATTTTTTACATCAAAATGCTTTGTTTTTCCCGGACACGTATATATAATAATAATAGTAAACAACAATAATTTCAAGGGAATGATGCAAATGCAGAAGAAAAGATTTTCAAAAGAGTATGAAGTACATTATTACGAGATCAACGCAATGCAGGAACTAACTCTTCTATCCCTGCTAAACTATCTGGAGGACTGTGCAATATCCCACTCAGCTTCTGCAGGGTACGGAGTCAACGAATTAAAAGCTGCCGATTCAGGCTGGGTATTAAATCGCTGGTCACTTAAAATAGACAGGTTCCCTAGGCTCAGAGAAAAAATCACTGTAGAAACATGGGCCTCTTCCTTCGAGCGTTTCTACGGATACAGAGAATTTTTCATAACGGACAGCAGTAATAAAACTATTGTTAAGGCATCATCCGTATGGATATATTTCAATATAAAAAAAAGAAGGCCAATGAGAATCCCTCTCGAAATGGGTGATGCTTACGGTATAGATGAAGCAAAAGCTTTGGAGGAACCCTTTGCCGACCTTGATTTTGATTTCGAACCCGAAGTTTTTGAGGAATTTCCTATAAAAAGAAGTGATATAGATACAAATAATCACGTAAACAACAAAAAATACGTTGACTGGATTATGGAAACCGTGCCCCAGCAGATATACGACAACTACAAAGTTGCATCTCTCCAGATTATGTACAAAAAAGAAGCATCATTGGGCTCAGTCATAAGGTCAGGCTGCATAATTGACTGGGAAAATACCGATGCTCCTCAGCTTCGTCACAAAATTTGGGATAAGGATACTGGTTTGGAGCTGGCATCGGCCGAAACAATCTGGCAGAAAATTGTTACATAAGCTTTTAGGTATTGATTTAAAGCGGGTTGAGCACTGTCTTTTGTGCCCAACCCTTATATATTAAAATCATTAAAGGGTTCCATCAATTTTATTTTTCATTTCCTTTAGCTCATTTATTCTTTCGGTTATGTAGGATATATTGTTCTCATATCTGTCTAAAACCTTTTCAACAGCTTGTAATGTAGGGTCCAATGAAGACTCATCATTTTCCGATTTTATAAAATATTGTAAAGTATCCTCCATCAGTTCTTTGCTCTTTATCATTTCATTGAGTTCACAGTTTAACTTGTGCAAAGTATTGATAATATACGGATACTCTCTAAAAAATCTTCCGATGACATTTCCAATCCCCCTTTACCGCTGCCCCATTGGTATATTTATTATATGTTGAATCAAATTGCCGAACATATGTTCTATAAATATACTACTATGTTTTGTCCAAATTCACTAATTGTAATTTTGCCCCATAAACTTGATTAAAATAAATTTTCAATACATTACCTCCCGATTTCTTGATTTTTTGTTGTCTATTTTGTATTTGCATATAAAAATTTTTGAGCCTGCACGGCTCAGTCGATTGACCTTGCCGGCAGGCCGCAAACTATAATAAATTTCTATTATCCTTGTACATTTGGAACAAATGTTGCACAGTCTGTTTCTTGAGAATCCGCTGCATTTCTTGGCTGAACTTCAATCTTCTCTGCAGCGCAGTAGTCGCCGCTCATATAATAATGGCATGTGTTTACAACACACTTTACGCTTCATTTGGACGGTTCATTTTCTGAACTTTCATAATGCTTCCTCCCAAATATATAGTTGATGAACTTCAATATTATTTTTAAAAAAATAGGCTGTTTTAATACATCCAATTAATATAAAAAGCAATAACTATCAGAAATAAAGAAATAGGAAATTTTTGTAATGCCACAGGCATAAAAAAGCACAGTGTCTTTCAATTGAAAGCTATCCTGTGCAACAAGCCATAATTTCATAAATTTTAAAAATTTTAATTTATTAAATTCTTAAGCAGTAGCAATAGCCTTTAATTTTGAATGCTTTTGAGGCTCCAACTGCTGTTTGTACAGAACATATTTTATTGCATTGCTGGCAATTTCGGCCATTTTATAAACCAATCCGAGACTTGTATTCTGTAACATGACATGGGGTGCAAATCCGCTAAATGCCACAATACCGGACAACGATATATCGCCCACCGGAGGCAAATCCTTGCCCACTCCGCTTCCGGGCTTTATCGGCTCATTACATAACCCAATGTGTCCGATATGATCGATACTTCCTATAGATGCATCAACAGCAATAACAAGAGTGTTCAAAGTGTCGATTTTGTCCATTGTCTGTCTAAGGTTTAAGGCATGTACCGGCTCAATAATTGTACCGTACACATCAAAATCGTATATTTTGCATTTTGAAAGCATATACCCGACCAGCGGTCCAAAGCTGTCCCCCGTAGAGCGATCTGTCCCTATACCTACAACTGCAATTCTTTTGTAGTGTTTGTCAATACTTTTGACCATGTTGTGCATTTCATGATTCAACCTATACTGACACAATTTCTCATCTGTGCTGAAATAAAACTTCTTGCATTTTAACATATTACCTACTCCCCTAAAAAATTAAATATTTATAAATAAATTTTATTTTTAACCAAATTTTTCTATTATTCTCTCTTTTTCGATTTACAATTCCATTATACAACAAATTATTCTCGTTAAAAAGTACTAAATTTT
Source organism: Acetivibrio straminisolvens JCM 21531 (assembly GCF_000521465.1). Classification (GTDB taxonomy): domain Bacteria; phylum Bacillota; class Clostridia; order Acetivibrionales; family Acetivibrionaceae; genus Hungateiclostridium; species Hungateiclostridium straminisolvens. The sequence continues at coordinate 6,887 of NZ_BAVR01000071.1, read as the reverse complement.
CATCATTGGCATTTGCCTTTTCCTTTCACGTCCTCAATCTATATCCTGCTCCCCACACAGTCTCGATATACTGGGGATTTGAAGGATCGGACTCGATTTTGTCCCTGATTCTTCCAATGTGAACGGTAACCGTTGCAGCATCTCCCAAGGCATCCATTCCCCATACTCTGTCAAAAAGTTCTTCCCTTGAAAAAACCCTGTTGGGGTTCTGGGCTAGAAACAACAAAACATCAAATTCTTTCTGTGCAAGGTTAACTTCCTTTCCGTTTACAAACACCCTCCTAGCATCCTTTTGAATTTCAAGTCCTCTTATCGTAATAGAAGTTATGTTGTTATTTCCGTATTTATTTTTGAGCCTTTCATATTTTGCTATGTGAGCATTTACCCTTGCCACAAGTTCCCCCGGCTAAAGGGTTTTGTAATATAATCATCGGCCCCAAGCTTTAAGCCGTGAATTTTATCAAACTCTTCCTTTTTTGCCGACACAATAAGTACCGGAATGTCTTTTTCATCACGAATTCTTTTTAATATTTCATATCCATTCATGCCGGGAAGCATAATATCAAGTATCAGAAGGTCATACTCTCCATTTTTAATACTGTTTAAGCCTTCAACTCCATTCGTACATACGTCAACAGAAAATCCGTTAATTTCAAGATAATCCCGTAAAAGCTCTCCTATGCTTTCATCATCTTCAACAATAAGAATCTTTCTCATCTCATCCGGCCTCCTTCATTCTTCGTATTTTTTAAGAGAAATCATCACACTTGTACCTTCATCCTTACGGCTAACCGCCCATATTTTCCCTTCATGCCCCTCGATTATCTGTTTTGCGATGGCAAGTCCCAATCCGCTTCCTTTTCTAGTATCCCTTGCCGAATCGGCGCGATAGAACCTGTCAAAAATATGGGGAAGATCGCTTTCACTGATTCCCGCTCCGTTGTCCATTAACTCTATTATTACATTTGACGTAGCCTCTCTTAAAAAGATATCAATTTTTCCCTGCTGCTTGTCCATATACTTTCTGGAGTTGTCAATTATATTTATCACTACTCTTCTCACCTGGTCCCGGTCTATCATTATGTAACGCTTTCCTTGCAGTTCGTTGTGAAGCTTAATCTTAATATTGGACTTTTCAAGCTCAATATCTATTTCATATATACAATCCTCGAAATACTTCAACACATCAGTCTTTTCAATATTAAACGAAACTTTATTCATATCCAGTCTTGAATATAAAAGAAGGTCGTCGATCATCCTGTCCATATGAACCGCCTTGGAATGGACCGTTTTTAAGTATTTTTCCACCTTCTGGGGAGTATTGGCCACACCGTCCAGTATTCCCTCAACATATCCTTTTATTGATGTTATAGGGGTTTTTAGATCATGGGATATACTTGAAAAAAGCATTTTTCTGCTGTCATCATATTTTTTCTGGGTGTAACTGGCTTCCACAAGCTTTAATCTCATTTTCTCAAAAGAACGGCACAGTTCCCTTATTTGGGCATCTCCATCCTCAATAATTTCAAAGTCAAGATTTCCTTCGCTTATTTTTCCCGCAGCGATCTGAAGTTTTCCCAAGGGACTTATGACTTTTTTTGAAAAAATAAAAATAATGGCTATATTGGTTATTATAAAACTGATAACAAAAGTCATGCCTGAAAATATCAGCAGCTTTTCCGTTGTCATCCAATCATTCACAGTAGGTGCAAGCAAGACTATTTTTCCGCTCTCACCATTATTAAAGTTCACAGGTATTACTTTCACCATATAGGTTTTTCCCTGAATCTCAACAATATTTTTAAATAAGTTGTCACCGGTCTTTTCAAGACACCTTTCCAACTCAATAATGCTAAGCACCCGGGTTTCAAAAACCCGTTCCTGTCCCTTTAACACAACTATATCAGCCTCAATACTGCCAAGTCTTGTAGAAATATACTGCTGAAAATCTTTTTCCAAAATTATTTCCGGGGAATTTCTAAGTACGCTTCCGTCGGCTTTAAAAAACTCGTACTGTATCTGTGTAAGCTTTTTTACATTATTGTAGCTGATATCTGCATCATGTATTCTTGCAAAAATAAACATAAAAATAAAAGATGCCACAAATGTTATCACAAGAGGGATAACAATAATTGCAGCATTCGAATAAATAAGGCGTTTTTTTTAAATCCATATCCCATTTCACCTTTATAAATCTTTTTTATCAAACAAATAATATCCTGCCGTATAAAACATTATAACATATCCTGCCATGATAAAAACTCCCGTATAAGCTTACCTAGCGGCATTATATCAACATTCCACAAAACATACCAATCAAACATTGATGTTATAAAAAGGTTTGCATACCTTGGAAATACCAGTGAAAGCGCATTAAATGCTATAAATAAAATTATGGATAAAAAGAATACCGTTGTTCCGCTTTTTAAAACATTTGACAAAAACACAATGATAAGAGCAAAGCCCATTACAGGTATCAACGTAACAAAATAGGACAGAACTATTCTCAAAATTCCGAACACCGATAACGATACGGAGTTAAAAATAACCCCCACTACTAAGGACAGCAGCATTACCATCAACAGGTTTGCCAGTACAAAAAAAGCGACAGCAGAAATTTGGCAGTAAACAGCTTCATCCTTGAAACCGGTCTGGTTAATGTAATCTTCATAGTATTGTGAGAAAACTCTCCGGAAAACACATCTATGGCAACAAGTGCTGTAAATAACGGCAATATGGTTTTGACCAGCAGGGAAAGCACCAGTATCGGAAACTGCGTACTGCTGGCAGCCAGCAACCCAAAACCCCTGTTTACTCCGGTAACCACCAATTGTCCCATTACTATGGCAAGGAATGACAGTATAGCAGCTACAACAACTTTCTTCTTTCTGTATATTTTCTCGACTTCATTAATAAATGCGGCTTTAAACGTTCCCATTTTTACCTACCTCGCTAACAAAATAGTTTTCAAGTGAAGCAAAGTTTTTAAGGATATTTTCGGTTGTATCTACATTAACCAATTTGCCGTTGTACAGTATCCCAATCCTGTTACATGTAAGCTCCACATCATGAATAAGGTGACTTGAAATGAAAAAGGTGGTCTTTTCCGTCTCTGCAAGCATCTTTATAAGCTTTCTCATTTCTATCATGCCTTCCACGTCAAGCCCGTTTAAGGGTTCATCCAATACTACCAATTCCGGCTTGGACAAAATTGCTGCAGCCAAGCCCAGCCTCTGCTTCATACCGAGGGAAAAATTCTTTACCTTTTCATTTTTAAACTTAAGAATGCCGGTAAGCTCCAAAACCTCGTCAATTCTACTATTGTCCACATTATCATAGAACCTGGCAAAAAGCTTTAGGTTTTCATAGGGTGAAAGGTATGCATAGGACTCCGCAGTCTCAATAATACAGCCCACTTTTTTCATGGCCTTTTCAAATTCGGTTATGACACTGTGTCCGAAAATTTCCACATCACCGCTGTCCGGATGCATAAGACCCGTCATAATTTTCATTGCTGTAGTTTTTCCGGCACCATTAGGGCCAAGGAATCCAAACACATCTCCTCTATAAACATCAAGATTTATATCAAAAATTCCTCTTCCATTCTTATATAATTTGGTAAGTCCCTTTATTTCAAGTACTGTTTCCATTGAACCCTCCAATAGATAATAATTTATGAAACCGACAGCGGAAAACCCGCTGCCAGTTTCAAATATTTCTATAATGTGTCAGTGTTAAGTGCCTCTTACTCCTCAAAAACCTTGTTGAAAGTTGAATTGTACAGGACTACACTTTCTCCAGGTTTTTCACTCGTAATATGGCATTCAACTCTTCCCATCTCCAGATACATATAGCCTTGAATTACATTACCTGAAGCATCGGTAGCTTCAAGTTGATATTTACTTAAATCTAACTTTAAGCTGTAGCTGTTTGAACCTCTGCTGTAATCGGCATATTCTTCTTTATAAACTTCAGTGTATGTTCCATAAACATAAGTGCCGTCAAAGCCCGTAATTTCTATAATCCTCTCGCCGATCTTGATAAATCTGTCACCTTCTTCCAATACAACATCATTCTTCCATTTGCCAAAATACTTTTCAATGTTATTAGTATTAGGGCCATTACGTACGATACTCTTTTCTACGTTCTTGCCTGTCAAATCAGGCTTTTCCACTGTAGTGGAGTTTATGTTATAGACCTTGAACACCAGCTCAACTTTCAAATCATGCTTTGTTCCGCCTTCCTCACTTCCGGAGATTATAAGTTCTCCAAACAAGTTTTCAATTATTCCGTCTCCATTCACATTAGCCCTTCCTCTTATTTCTTTCACAAATATATCACTTTTGAGGTTCGGAACACCAATTTCACTTCGTTCCATATGACTATCAAATACCGTCTGCTTTGCAACATATGCCGTAACAGCGTTAACCAAGGCCGGAATCTGCGCATCGCTTAATTTTCCGGAGAATTCCTTGCTTCCGTCAGAATTTTCTCCCACAACAACGTACTCCTTAAGATTTCCTATCAAAGCGTCGAATATTCTCTCAATGTACTGGGCATCTTCATCTTCAAAGAAATTCCTAATCGTTACGGCATCCTTCATTTCTTTCTCATATTCATTGACATAATAGGTATCTTTGTCGTTATAACCATGGTATATACTCATCCAATTGTCCCTATAAGTATAATTACTCTCATTCTTAATTCCTGCAAACTCCGTAGTTGAGATGTCTTCCATTCTGCTGTTGACCATGTCATACTTTGCTACAGCAGAATTTGTCATCAGCACTTTGTCATTATCTTTAATAGACAAGGCCACTTCCGTAGTAAAGCTGTCATATCCTTCAGAAAGGTTTTCTACCGTTTTCTTTATAGCGTCCTTAAACTGATCATACCCTGTCTTTGAAATCACATCCGCAAAGGCTGTTGACATGAATAATGCTGCTCCGATGCAAAAACTTAACAACATCGCGAGATTCTTTTTTCTCTTCATTTACCCTCTCTCCTTTTCAGTAAAATTCAAGGAAACGTTTCCTTACTTACTATTCTACATACCAGCTATAAAATTCAACTAAATAATATATAAACAATTAATAAACTTTTCTGCAATTTCATATAAACTTGCTTTGTATACGGTTATCTAGCTTTACTCAATATGAATTTCGGTATCATTGCCTTGATTCTGGCCGGCAATACATCAAAATCATTTTTTGTTATTCCCCTAACCAGTATCATTATATAGAAATATATTGCCATCCCAAGCAAAACTGAAACAACCGCAGATAATGCATTTACAACATATGCGCTCTTAATAAATCCCAAGACAAAGTACAATCCTTTGTATACAAGCAACACAAAAACACCCATCACTACCGACGAAATAGCCGGTTTTAACGACTGCTTCAGTATGTCAATTTTTATTTTTAATTCTTTTCTTACGGTTAGGACATTAAGAATAATGGTCAAGCCGTATCCCACCATACTTCCTATTACTGCCCCCATGATATTTATACTCGGATTTGCAATAAGTATATAATTGAAAATTATCTTTGCGATAATACCCAAAATTACGTTTATTGTGGCTTTGTACAGTTTTCCTGCGCCCTGCAAAATCGATGACTGTATTTGCACAACGGACATAAGAATGAGTACCAGTGAACCGTAGCGCATCAGATGCGAGCCTTCTCCGTATTTCAATACGGCATAAATGGGTTCACTCAATATCGACAATCCCACTGCCGATGGTATTACTATCAGCATACAAAGCCTGAAAGCGTGGTTGGATTTGTCCTCAACCTGCTTTTCATCTTTTTCCGCCGCAGCTCCCGAAATAGATGGCAGTACCGCAGCAGCAAGAGCCGAAACTATAGAAATCGGCGCATTCATTATTTGCTGGTATTTAGATAAATAGCTGTGCATGACCGATGCCATTTCCAGCGTATAGCCGCCGGCCAAAAGACGTCCTCTTATATTGGCCACATCAATAAGGTTTCCTGCATATTGAGCACCCACACAAACAGTAATGGGTAAACTGTAATAAAATATTCTAGCGGCAAGCTCTTTGTATGAGTATCTTTTGGCAGTTTTTCTATGCTCTTTCAAATTATTAATCTCTACGCTTCTTCTGTTGTAAATAAATATAAGAACAATAACGGAAGCGAATGCACCTAAAGTTGTTCCAACTGTTCCTCCCGCGCATGCAGCTTCAAGGCTTTTACTTATAAGCAGGGCCGCAAAAAGTACAGTGAATATCATATTGAATACCTGCTCAACCACTTGAGATATAGCGGTTGGGGTCATGTTGCTTATGCCCTGGAAATATCCCTTGTAGGATGATGCCAGCGCAGTAAAAAACAGTGTTGGGGATAATGCCGCTATTGCAAGGAATGATTTTTCCGAATTAATCATGACAGCTAATGGCTTTGCCGTAACAAACATAAGCACCGTCAAAACAGTACCTATTATGATAAGGAAAAAACGCGATATTTTAAAAGTCCTCAAAGCATCTTTGTAGTTGCCCACAGCGGTAAGCTCGGACACAGACTTTGCTATCGCAACCGGAATACCTGAATTGGCTATAACATAAATAAAAACATAAACCTGATATGCGGCAGCATAAATACCATTTCCTTCATCTCCGATAATGGCAAGCAAAAAGGGAATATAAAGCACCGATAATACTTTTGTTATCAGCCCTGCCGCCGACAGTACCGCAAACCCTTTTGTCATTGACTGTTTTTTCATATCTGCTCCTAATTTCCATAAATTATGTCTTCAACTGATATTATTGACAGCTTATAATCCGTCATACCTATTCTAATACAATGATTGGAGTTGTTCAAGTTTAATTGCTTTTAATTTTTAAACAGCGCAAATAAAAGCTCGAC
>NZ_BAVR01000072.1 GCF_000521465.1 Acetivibrio straminisolvens JCM 21531 | reverse complement strand
CGGGAAGACAGGAAGTTCTCGAAGCTATGTTAAACAAATATATTCTTGAGGACTAGTCTTATACCGGCTTGATGAAGAAAAAATTGAAGGAATATTGGAAGCAAGTCTCAGAGCCTGTTGATATTACGAGGAGAGGTATCTATAGGCTCTGGCTAGCTGATTCAATATGGAAGATATTGCACTGCCAAAGGATTATGTTTTTGAAGGAGGAACATTTTGATGGCTATTTTAAGGGAAAAGTTTATTGATGGCTGTGACAACAAGGATATCGATATCTTCGTTCTATCGAATAAAAATGGAATGACAGTTAAAATTACAAACTTTGGTGGGATAATTACTTCCATGCTGGTGCCTGATAGAAATGGCAAATATGATGATGTGGTTCTCGGATACGACAGACTTGAAGATTATTTTGAAAATGCCCCTTATTTTGGTGGTATTATTGGAAGATACGCAAATAGAATTGAAAATTCAAGATTTGAAATTAATGGCGCAGAGTATATATTGAATAATAATGAAGGAAGAAATCATTTACATGGTGGGAATAAAGGCTTCCACAAGGTGATTTGGGAGGCTGAAACGGTTATTATAGATAATAGAGAGTGCCTAAAGTTAACATATTTAAGCAAGGATGGTGAAGAAAACTATCCCGGCAATTTGAAGACTACAGTTATTTATTCTTTAGGGGATGACAACTCTTTAAGGATTGATTATTTCGCCGTTTCGGATAAAGATACTGTTATAAACTCACAAATCATTCATATTTCAATCTTTCCGGTCATGGAGCCGGTGAGATTACAAATCACCAATTGAAGATTTATTCAGACAAATTTACACCTATAAACGAAGAGTTTCTACCTACGGAGAAATTCTGGATGTGAGAGGGACCCAAATGGACTTTACCTCAATGAAACCTATTGGAACAGGGCTTTTAAGTGATGATATTCAAATTAAGTTGGGAAACGGGTATGACCATAATTGGGTGCTCAATGTCTCCGGTACAGCTCCTGAAAAGGCTGCCGAATTATATGACCCTGAAAGCGGCAGATTTATGGAAGTTTATACAACGAAGCCGGGAATTCAGTTTTACTCAGGCAACAATCTATGCGGTGATAAGGAAGCGAAAGATAAGATTCGCTACAGAAAATGGGGAGGATTATGTCTGGAAACACAATATTTTCCCAATTCTTTAAAGCACAAGCATTTTCCATCACCTGTATTTAGTGCGGGTAAAGAGTATAAGCATACAACAATATATAGATTTTTGACACAATAAAGCTGCTTTTATTGTTATTCATCCAACTCAGAAATAAACACCAGTTGAATATTACGCTCATCAAACTCAGGCAGCATTTCCTGAATTGCTTCAGCAGTTACTTTGCCGCCCTCTGTACCTACATAACCGATAGCCACGGCGAAGCCGTTCTTTTCAGCGATATTAGCTGCCTCCCTCAGCTTCTTGATAACATGCTCTTTTGGCTTTTGCCCATCTAAAAAAATATTACGTTCATAACAAGGAATATCATTAAAAGCATCCTGCACAATGAGACGCACTTCCTTGGGGTTCATTCCGGACAAAATAGGGCGAGGGCCTAGCCAACTTTTCCGTGTCCGCTTGTATGGAGTGTTCTGAGATACTATAATTAATTAGACTTAGTTTTCTCTAATTGAATTAAATATTTGCTTACACCTTCTGCAATTGCTTTTGCAAGCTCATCGCGAAACGCACTTCCTTCTAACATTCGGCACTCGGTAGTGTTTGATATAAAAGCGACTTCTACAATAGCACCGGGAATTTTGGAATGGTTCAAAAGGTAATATCGATTGGATAGGACAGGATCGTGGACAGTTCGTTTTTTGCCGTTTATCTCTATGGCATTTAATGCCCGCTGTATTGCGTAGGCTAGTTCTTTATTCTCAGAAAATCGGTCTCCATAAAAAACTATACTACCACTTGCCGAGGGATTTTTGAAATTGCAATTTACGTGTATGCTTAAAAATAGCTGGGCATTACTATTATTTATGATTTGAACTCTGGCATTCAAATCACGCTGGTGTCGATTTTTTCCGGTATCAGACAGATGATCAAGGGCGATGTCTTCATCTCTTGTCAGGATAACCTGATATCCCATATCCGTTAACAGATTCCTTAGCTTTTTCGAAACCTCAAGATTAATATCCTTCTCCAGCAATCTATCGGTATGCGTTCCGCCGTCAATACCTCCGTGTCCGGGATCAATGACAATGGTTTTACCGGTTGCGTCAAAAGTATCTTCCATTATTCGAAACTGCAGTGAAATTAGAGTGATCAACAATATGAGTAAGATTACGAGGGCTAAACAAAAATAAACATTTTTTTTGGGCCAAACAAGAATTTTTATTTTTTGCATAAAATCTGCATATATTACTCTCCAACTGAATATTGGAGAATAACTTACCGCTTTATACCTGTTTCTATTCTATTTAAGAATCGGCAAAACTATTCGCCAGTTTGCGAACGAAGGGGAATATAGCATTATAAATAATTATTGCCAGATTAGATTAAGTTTACATACAAAACTTAACAAATCTGGCAATAATGCATAACGCAAAGGTAGTTCAGATTGATATTCTGCAAAGCTTAATAACTTGAAATTACTTGTCTAGAAGCATTGCTTTTAAGTTTGCAATCGCTAAAACATCTTCATGCTGTTTTGAATTACTCCTCTACGGGGAACTTGTCTATACTGCGAAGTACAAACCGTTTAATCAAAGAATAATCCGTTGAGGTTATCTTACCGTTGCCATCAACATCTCCAGCTTTACTTCCATACTCGTACGGAAAATCCTCTATATTCTTGAGTAGAAATCTTTTTACAACTGAGCAATCCGTTGAGTTTACCTTGCCATCACCGTTTACATCTCCATATACATAATTTACAGGTGTCGGTGTAGGGTCAACCGGTCCTGCTCCGGACGGTTCTTTTCCTGCTACCAGACGCCGTTCTTGTATATAGGAATATTCTCCAAGGTCTTATAAGTATTACCCAAGCCTTCATAAGAAAAATCATTCGAAGGATCCCAGAGCTTATTTTCATAATAATAAATACAAAACTGCACATAAGTTCTCGCATATACCGGCTTGGGGAAGCTTATTTCTACATAGTATATATTATTCTCTATATCATAGGGTTTGAGCTCGGATATTGTGGCATCTGCAGGCGAATAATACACTTTTGTAACAAATTTGGACATATCAATGTCTGCTCCGGCATATTCCGATAAATCAACAAAATACCTGCAGGATAGACCGGACTCAAATTCCGGAGGCGATGTAACAATATTATACATATTAAGATCAATTGTAATACCGGTTTTATCTTCTTCATAGATTTTTGCGTCCGCATAGTATATGGTCGGTTCGCCTTCAATACCCGGAGTATCTTCGGGCATTTGACCTTGTCCAAAATATTTTGACATACCTGCTAATGCGCCTACAAGACCGGCATTATAATCCAATCCCGTCTCGGAATAAACGTACTGATCTATATCATCATAATATTCATCATTTATATCTGCTCCTCCAACTAGAGCGCCATATAAAATATGCCTTTGCGGGTCGTTCTTTGTTTCGTCAGCCGGCTGTCCTTCAAGTCTTCCGCTTGCAGCCCTGTGATGCGGGAATTTGGGGTAATTGTCTCCAAAACCGACCACATAGGACATCTTTTTAGGATTATCTCCAAGAATATAGTCAATTTGGCTCTTTGCAAAATCAAGGCAGCGTTTGTCTCCGGTATACTTATAGTAAACCAGCTGAACCATGCTCTCTGCAGCAGGATATTTGCAAACACCCCAACTGTCCAAGAACTTTATGCCTCCGGGAGAAGATTTTAATCTGTTCTGCCAGTAATCCAAGTGGTCTTCTGCAATTGCTTTATATATAGGCTTGTCGGAGAGGGTGGCAAGCTTGATAAATACACCGGTCAAAACATAGTCCCAGCATTGAGTCCAGTTGTCGTTAAACGAGTTTCCGGCATCATCGCCAATTCTTTTTTCAACCATCAGTTTGTCCACATTGTCCATGTATTTTTGCTCTCCGGTAGCAACATAAAGCCACACAGAACCCCACATAAGTTCATCAAGATAATCTCTCGGAAGATAGTAACTTTGCCCCTTACTATTTCCTCTATAGGTCATACCAAACTCATAAATATCCTTTGCATAAGCCAGGCATTTTTCTGCATATTCCAAATCCCTGTCTTTATAATTCAAATACATAAGCGCCAATGCTGCTGCCGTATCCCCGGCGACATCCGAACCCGGATTTTCCGGTGTAGCCACATAATATGTGGGTCTGTCGTAGCTTTGAAGCTCGGGTGGTCCCCAGTACTGGTGGTCCACATCACCGTCACCGATTGATAGTAAAACTTATTCTTTTCAGGATAGCATTTCATGAAGTAATCGCAAAAATGCTTTAAAATGTTGAGCATATACTCATCTTGTCCCTTTTCAATAAACACGTCTGAGAATTCATAGTAAGCCCAAGCAAGTGTTGATGCCGAAGCACATTGAGGCAATCCGAACTTAACGTGGTCTCCGCAGTCATGGAAGCCTCCCGTCAAGTCAAGCCCCACATCCTTGCCGTCCTCAATATGACACGGACCACGCCATTTTATCCTGTTGTTTCCTGCGTCAGGACCGCACCAGTTGGCTTCGTAAAACAGAATTGATTTGGCAAACGCATCTACATAGTTAAATTTTGGCTCTTCGGCCAGAACCGATTTTGGAAGTATTCCTGCCAGAAGAGCAGTGATCAAGACAAGTGCCCCAATTCTTTTCATTATGTATCCCCCCAAATTAATATTGTTAGTGTAAACTTCATTACACTTTTAATCAGTAAATTGACTATATATCAAGAGGTTTCAAATTTTTTTCGAATAAAAAACAATGACCCCTCTTTTTCGAAATAATTGAAATTTCAAAACACCAAAAACTCAGAATGGTTAACACTATCCCCTGAAGAACTAAATTACTTAGCAGTTCAAGCAATATTATTAACCTTTTCGGGTTCATAATATTGCTTGAACAAATCTATCCATATCTTAATCTGCTTATTTTATTAAAAAGACGGTATTGTGCCAAGAATATAACGTTTCATTAATGAGTAATCCGTTGAATTAACACGTCCATCCTTGTTAACATCTGCGGCCTTCAGGAAATTAGGATCCGAATCCTTGTTAATTGTCCCAAGTATATACCTTTTCAAAATTGAATAGTCTGTAGAGTTGACTTTACCGTCATAGTTCAGGTCACCTAATATAATATCAGCAACTGTAACGGGCTCAACTCCATATTTGAGTGTATCTTTTATATAAGCAGTAATCTTGGTGTTATCCCCAAAATCATCCGACATTTTGGAATTATACGAATAATCATCTGTCTGGTCATATTCTTTTGAACCGTTAATTCTGAAAGGTATTGTTCCTGTGCTTCCTCCGGGGGCAAGCTTACCCGCATCCTCAGTAAATGAGATTTCACAATACGAATCGGCACCTGGGACCGGATTTTCTATCTTTTTGACAGTACCCTTTACGTTGTCCGTTCCGCAAGCTGCATAATCGCACACAAAGGTATTCTGCTCGTTTCCGTCACTTGTAAACCAGTATCGAACCTTGATATCCGATAAGTTTACAGGAGTAGTTCCGGTATTCTTAATATTTATTGTCGCTCTTATAGTATTTTTCGCATCATCCATTACTCCGCACTTGTATGATACACTGATTGAAGCATTAACATCCGGAGTTACACTAGGATCAATTGTTGGAGTCGGTGTAGGAGAAAGCTTTGGCGGTTCTTCTCCGTAAGCCTTTACGCCATGCAAATATACGGGTATATTCTTGCATACTTCATATTCACTTGTAAGGCCCTTTCTGCTATAGTCATTGCTGGAGTCCCAATGAGTCATGTAATTTGAATCCTGTTTAACTCTAAAGGAAATCTGAAGCTCCCTGTCTCCATAAATTTTTCTTCCGCTCCAGTCAAATTCAAAATAGTATGTTCCCGCATCATCCCATTTAAAAGGTCCTCTGTATACAATGGGTTCCTGCTGCATGGAAACTTGTTCATCATATTCAATTGCAAATATTACATCATCTATGGTTTGACCGTTTTCAATAAGCTCACTTATATTGAAGAAGTATCTTGCCATCATTCCTGTTTCATAATGAGGAGGCTGGCTCGATTCATTATGAATTCTTAAAAGAACTTGTGTGCTGTCTTTAGTTTCACGGACAATTTTTGCTTCACAGAAGTAATCATCGGTTCTCGGCTCTAACGGAGGGAAATCCGGTATGGGTTCATGTCCCTCTCCGTAATATTTATACAGTCCTGCCAGTGCCCCTACAAACGCAGCGTTATAGTCAATCGTTACTTCATTATAAGCGTACTCGGTAGTTGAATCAATGTGATAATCATTTATATCGGGTCCTCCTGCAAGCGCTCCCCACAATATATGACGGTGCTCCTCGGGGTCGTTCATGCTGTTTGTCTTTGAGCCGTGAGCTGCTCTGTGGTGCGGATGCTTTGCAAAAGGCAGACCTCTTTCATAGCCGTAACCGACTATGTACGAATAACCCATAGGGTTTCTTCCCATAAGGTATTCCATTTGACTCTTTGCCCACTCACCGAAATCTGTCCTTTCCGGATTGTTTTTCATGTATACGAGAGCAGATAATTGCGCAGCGGTATTGTAACGGGCAGAGCCCCAGCCGTTTATCATTGTGTATCCGGCAGGGGATGTTTTATAATAATTCTTATCGTTGGGATCTTTGTGTGGGCATTTTCCGCCTGACAAATACTCAACATTCCATCTTGCGATAAAGTCGAACAATTCATTTTCAGGGAACAACTGGTTCAGTTTTAGGAAGGTTCCTCCCCATACGGCATCCCAGCAGTGAACCCATGAATTGTACCAGACATTCTGTTTAAAAGTGTCGGGTATTATTCTCTTCATATATCCTACATAATTGCCGGTTTCATCAACAGCAGTTATGTCATTTATGTATTTCATGTCTCCGGTGCACTCATAGAGCCAAACAGCAGCCCATGACAATTCATCTTCGTCATAATCCGAGGTGTAGTAACCGTCACCGTTGTGCAATCCTCTGTACTTAACTGCGAAATCATACAGTGCCTTGGCAACGGTAAGACATTCTTCGGCGTATTCGGGGTCTTCATCCTTAAAATTCAAATATGATGTACAAAGTGCTGCAGCCGTGCTCGCACAAACATCACTTCCGGGAGCATCAAAAGTTGCAAAATCCGCCGGTCTGCTTTTTAAGTATTCTTCGGGATACAATTCCGGGGGTCCCCAATAGCAATGGTCTTCGTCTCCTTCACCAACCATGTAGCAAAAAGCAACAATTTCGCCTTTTTTCGTCCATAAATGAGCAACGCAAAAAAGTATCTGTAAAGTATCTTAAAATCTCAATCATGTGCTCTTCTTCCCCGATTGCCTTGAAGGATTCCCTGAATTCATAGAATCCCCATCCAAAGTACCTGCCGCATAGCTTTGGGGAAGACCGAAACGTACGTGGTCACCTGCATCATGGAAGCCTCCGTGTACATCTACGGTACCGTCTCCGTCAGGGTCGATTATATGTCTGTATTTTTCTAAGAAAGCCTCAGAAAGAGATGTGTTGGAAATGGGAATTCTCTCATCGACTTCATGACACGGCCCCCTCCACTCAAGTCTTCCGCCTTGGTGGTAGCCTGCCGCAACTCCGCATTTTTCAGCGTCATAAAAATATAGCGATTTTTGCAGGGCTTCGGCAAAGTTAAAGTAATCAAAATCCTCCCAGTTTTCAGCGGGTGTAAAAGTTTCGGGCGGTGCTTCTGCAAATAATATACTCGTCGTTAGTAGCTGCATTACAACAATGAGAGCTGCTATAAGCCTTTTACACCTGTTCTTTTTCTTTAAAATCTTTTTTTTTTGGTGCATTAATCATTTTACTTTTTCCCCCATGTGCAATATTATTTATATAAAATAAAATAGATGTACTATAATAAAAACATAAATTCTCCATAAATATTCCGTATATTATATATAATATATTCGCAGGACATAAGATTTTTATGGGGCCATTTATAAAAATTATGAATTTATATTGAAGCCGGAAATTTAGTACTATGTCAAGCATTAATGGGGCATGATACGGATTCAGTCGAGTCTGTTAAAAGCAGGATTGGTTAAAAACCTTGACGAATTTAAATGGAGCGGTTTTAGCCAATATTCAAAAGTAAGCAGGGAGTGTTAATATTGATTATATTGTGTCAATGTTTTCGCAGGATAGGAAGATGGCATAGAACAGAGAACCGTACCCTGTTTTGGTTGCTAATTTTGACGATGTTTGTGTTTGTTGGCTGTTCAACGGAAAAAGTTACCGAAGAGCCTCAGGTAACACCGGAGATTGCCAAAGAGACTGTCAGAAATTTGGAACTTTACAATTTAGAAGCTCCCAAAGGTAGTAAGTACGAAGCTATAGTTACAGAGTTCGATCTTGGCAAAAAAGAATATTTGTCTAAGGCCGGCAAGATTATGCCTTATAATATTAGGGGAATTATTGGTGTGCCGGAGGGAGACGGGCCTTTTCCTCTCATCCTAATCACCCATGGTTCTCACTCAAATGATGACGAAACTAAGAGGTTTGATACCGGATTCGACTACGTGGTAAAGGATTTGGCTGAAAACGGCTATATAGCCGTATCCATGGATATGAGTAAGCCCTATATATGGAAGTACGGAGATGGTGATGACGCTGAAAAGTCCATTCCCATAGCCAACGACCATATTGAAAACTTAATTTTGGCCAATGAGGGAAATAATCCGGGATATGGAGTGGATTTAAAGGGGAAGATTGATTTTGATAAGATTGCTTTGGCAGGGCACTCCCGGGGAGGAGAAACTATTTTTGATATTACCGACGACCAGGCAAAGAGAGGAGTCCGAATCAAGGCTCTGCTTTCTATTGCACCTACAGCATTATTTGAAAGGGAAATGCCCGATATCGATGTTGCAATCATAGTTTCCGAATATGATGGGGATGTTCAATTGGATGGCTATAATATGTACAGTATGCTAAATGCCAAAAGCAAGGGCTTACATTTTGTAACACTGCTTATGAAAGGTAACCACAATTATTTTAACAGGAATATTCAAGAAAATGATTCGTGGCGTTCAAGACATAAAAATCTTGATGACCAGCTCACCAGAGAACAACAGGAAAGCTTTTTAACCAACTATGCGGTAGGTTTCTTTAACGCTGTACTTCTAGGCAAAACTGATGATTTTATCAATGCGAATTTGCCACAACCCAATAAGATGTACGGCTTTAATGTAAAAACCATGTATCGGACCGATAAGAAGATTGATTTGGTAGATGTAACAACGACAGATGATTTTAAAGCGGAAGGAGGTTTTGTGGAAGCTACTGTAGATTCGTGGTTTTTTAAATTGGATAAAGTGTTGATTGATACGGTGACTTCCGGCATTGAACCTTTTAATATCAGGCCGCTTATAAATGTAAAATGGACCGATAGAAACAGTCGGGTGAATATATCCCCAAAGGTGCAAGATTTCAGCCGGCATGAGGCATTGACGCTTAATATGGTGATTGATTCCGCGGACGAATTGAACAAGAAGGATGCCTCACAACAGTTTACTGTTGAGTTAAAGGATGCTTACGGAAACCTCTCAAGAGTGGTTTTACCTGAGAACATGAATGCTTTGGAACGTACACCGGGAGAAATGGATTATACCCCTTTAGGGGATATGGTTTTAACTTTTTGGTCTACTGCATCACCTGTTTCATGTATCAATTTACCGCTTAATGAATTTAAAAATCTTGATTTCAAGCATATTGAATCCATCTCTTTGATTTTTGATAAAACCGATAGCGGTTCTATCTTTATAGACTCAATTACATTACAGTAGAAAGTGTCCTTGAGTCCAATAGATATTTAAATATTATAGTAAAATATATAATTTAAGACAATAAAACGGAGGTTGCTTTTGTCAGCGACAGGAATTGCAGCTTAGGTGGAAAATTTTATCTATAGACAGTTTTAAGGAGAATAAGGTAAAGATATCAGGCTATAAGGTTCTATTTTGACGAATATGCCCATATATATAATTGCAACTACATTAGATTTATTATAAAATATATTTAGTTTGAATATCAAATTTGATATGTAAACATGTAGCACGAAATTATTGGATTACGGAAGAATATGGTTTTGATATTAGAGAGAGCAGGGCAGCAATAAACTGTCCTGTTTATAATTTAGCCTCTCGGAATGAAATGAAAGAGGCAAAAGCAAAGGGACTCGATGTTCCGAGCTTAAGAGTTCTAATGTTTTTTTTCTAAGAATATTTCAATATAATATAGTGGGTGTATTTTTTGTAAAATAGATTAACGGGAGGCATACATAATGTATTCGTTGCTGCTGGCGTTGATTTATCTTGCTTTTATCAGTTTGGGATTGCCGGATGCTCTTCTTGGGGCAGCTTGGCCTACCATGTACCCCATGTTGGGTGTGTCCGTTTCTTCAGCAGGTATAATATCTATGATTATAGCAGGTTGCACCATTGTCTCGAGCTTAAATGCAAATCGGGTAATTCGCAAATTCGGTACAGGGATTGTGACTGCAACTAGTGTATTGATGACAGCGGTAGCTCTGTTTGGATTTTCTATTTCGAAAACTTTTTGGATGCTTTGCCTTTGGGCTATTCCCTACGGTCTTGGAGCAGGAGCGGTGGATTCGGCTTTGAATAATTTTGTGGCACTCCATTATGCCTCAAGGCACATGAGTTGGCTGCACTGTTTTTGGGGTATAGGTGCTTCGGTCGGGCCCTATATTATGAGTTATTGCTTATCGGTCAAAAACAGTTGGGAAAGCGGTTATACGACAGTGGGAATTTTTCAAATTGTTTTGACTGTCATTCTATTTTTTAGCTTACCTCTTTGGAACAAACAGGTAAAGATGAAAAAGAGAGTCAAACGGAGGAACCAAAGCATTTGAAATTCATGAGGCATTGAGAATTAAAGGGGTTAAGCAGGTGTTGATAGCGTTTTTTTCTTATTGTGCTCTTGAAACTACCGCAGGTTTGTGGGCCAGCAGTTATTTGGTGCTGCATCAGGGAATTGAAGCGAAAGTGGCAGCCGGATGGGCTTCGCTGTTTTATTTGGGCATTACCTTTGGACGCTTTCTAAACGGTTTTGTTACCGACAAATTGGGAAACCGCAATATGATTCGTATAGGACTGGGCATTATAGCTGTGGGATTGACGGCGGTGATTCTGCCTTTGCAGGTTGATCTTATAACTTTAGTGGGTCTGGTCTTAATCGGTATAGGATGTGCTCCCATTTATCCTTGTATCATACATGAGACACCAAAAAACTTTGGTGCGGAGAATTCCCAAGCTATTATTGGAATACAAATGGCAAGTGCTTATACCGGTTCGACATTTATGCCGCCTATATTTGGTGTGTTGGCAAGGTTTGCGACAATTTCCCTGTATCCGGTTTACTTGAGTCTGTTTCTTATTTTGATGATAATCATGACAGAAAGGCTTAATCGACTTGTGGCAAGCAAGGAAAGCAGATAATAATTTCAGCTTTATTGACGGCAATATTTTGTCCTTAAGAGCTTTTCTCAATGATTAATTTGAAATGAGCAAAAGGAGCCAAATTACTTTAGACAAGTTGATTTGGCTCCTATCTACTGTTATTAGCAAAATTATTTTGCCGTTTCTCTATATTTTTTTCAAATGAACTTCTTTTGGCAATTTATATTGGTCAATCGCCTTATTTTTGTACAGAAAAGCATTTGCAGGACACTTATGCACGCATCTTTGGCATGAAACGCAATTTTCAAAGAATGTAATACTGTCTTTATTTACCTTGATATTGTGTACCGGACATTGCTTTTGACACAATTCACACCGTGTACACTTACTCATATCGGCAATAAGACTCTTTTTTGCCCATTTTTTAGACCACAGCATAAACAGCTTGAAAACCGGTTTTGCCCATATTTCTCTGCCCTTCGCATTGGCAAAATATGTTTTGTTTTTAATAAAAGTATCCACAATTATTTTTGCGTGTTCTTTTGATTTCTTTAAGGCATCATTAATCTGCTGCTCGGTAAACTTTCTAAACATTACAATATAATAGTTATTGGGCATTAAAACACAATCTTCAATAACAACCTCAAAGCCTATTTTCTTTAAATCTTTGGCAAGGGAAGCAGGTCCGCATGCAATGTTATTTGCTTGAGTGGAAAAAACAATACATTTCCTGCCGTTTCCTTTTGTTATATGCTTTTTAATCCATTCTGTATAAAATGCCGGGAACATTTCGGCATAAATGGGTGCTCCAAAAACGTAAAAATCATATTTGTCTTCAAACCCTGATTTTTTAGAAACCTCATAGAGGTCACAAGAAATATTGTTATTTGAAAACTCATCCTTAATTGCTTTAGCAACATATTCAGTGTTTCCCGTGGCGGAAAAGTATACTATGCATCCTTTCATATCAGTCAATCCTCCCATGAAATTATCCAACCGGTACGGCAAATCACTCAAAAAGCTACAAAGCCCAAAACATAAATTACAACTGATTTACCTATCCCTATATGTACTTTATCTATTATATAATATTTTGAATTAAAATGAGGCAGGAAAATGTAGCTTGATAACATTGTTTTTGCTTGGCTAGCTATTGACAAAGTACTGCTTTTTGTATATACTGTATATAGTGTATATATACAGTATTGATTGGAGGCATCACCTTGGACATTATATTAAGCAATATGAGTGATCAGCTATATACGGACAGATATACAATCAGATAAAAGATTCTATCATCTCGGGCGAACTTAAAGAAGGAGATATGCTTCCGTCTATACGGGCACTTGCGAAAGATCTCCGCATCAGCGTTATTACGACCAAAAGAGCTTATGATGAACTGGAAAGGGACGGGTACATTTACACTGTCGCTGGAAAAGGCTGTTATGTGGCGAAAAAGAATATGGAACTTATCCGTGAGGAACACTTGAAAAGGATAGAAGAGTATATCCGCGAAATACAGCGTCTTGCCAAAGCCTGCAATCTTTCCCGCGATGATATTATTGAGATGTTTAGCATCATCCAAGAGGAGGAATAGATGAATGAATGCCATTGAAATTAAGAATCTTAGCAAGACTTACCCGGGGTTTGAGCTTAGGGACATAAATCTTGAGCTGCCTGCCGGGAGTATCTTGGGGCTTGTCGGTGAAAACGGAGCGGGCAAATCCACAACCCTCAAACTGATTATGAATGCTGTTTCCCGGGACAGCGGAAGCGTAAAGGTCTTGGGAGTCGACAACCTGAGTAATGAGTTCAACGCCGTTAAGGAAGATATAGGCGTGGTGCTGGATGAAGCGTACTTTCCTGAGGTTCTGACACCGAAAAATGTGGGGAAAGTCATGAAAAATACTTACCGTAACTGGGATGATGTCTGCTATAGCAATTTTTTGCACAGATTCAGACTGCCTGAGACAAAAGCATTCAAGGATTTTTCGCGTGGTATGAAGATGAAGCTGGCAATTGCTGTTGCCATGTCCCACAGACCAAAGTTGCTGATTCTGGATGAAGCCACCAGCGGGCTTGATCCTATCATCCGCGACGAAATACTGGATATTTTCAACGATTTTACCCGGGATGAAACGCACTCTGTGCTTCTGTCTTCCCATATAGTAAGCGATCTCGAAAAGATATGCGACTACATTGCTTTTATCCACAACGGCAGGCTTCTGTTCTGCGAGGAGAAGGATAAACTTTTGGAAGAATATGCTATTGTCAAGATGTCAAAGGCAGACTTTGAAAAGATACCTGAAGAAGCGGTAAAGGGCAAAAAGATCAGTAAATACGGTGTTGAAGCCCTGGTTTTGAAATCGGCTGTTTCTCACACATTCAGCACTGAATTTACCACTTTGGAGGATATTATTCTATCTTAGCGAAAGGAGATAAGAAATAATGAAAGCATTACTCCTTAAAGACTTTTACACACTGATAAAGCAAATAAAAATTTATATCATATTGATCCTTATTTTTGCCAGTATTCCCGGATATTCTATAGCCGCAATTGCCATGGTATATGCTGCAATGCTGCCGATTACGGCGCTGGCCTATGACGAACGCTCCAAATGGAACAGTCTTGCATTGATGATGCCGTATTCGGATGGAAGTATAGTAGGGAGCAAATACGTCCTTGGGTATATAGCTGTTGCTTGTGCAGCTTTACTTTCAATTGCCGCACAAATAGTCATGAGCCTTATAAAGAATACGGCTTTCGAGATTGAAGGTATTGTTTCGGTAATACTTGTTGCCTGCGTTGCAACTGTCATGCTGGCGGTGAATCTTCCGTTCATGTTCAAGTTCGGTGTGGAAAAGGGACGTCTTGCCTTTTTTGCTCTGATTATAATTATGACGGGGGCAGGGATGTTGCTTGGTGACGGGCTTGCGGGATTTCTTTCGGAATCGTATGTAAATATTGTTACTGCAATGTTTGCGGCTGTGGTTTTTACTTTGGTTATAAATTTGATATCCATTGCAATATCGATAAGAATATATAAAAAGAGGGTATAACGAGGCAAGGATGTGCTCTGCTTTTATAAGAGGCGTATACCTCTGAAACTAGGTGTTATAAAAGAAAACCACCGGCTTGTCCGGTGGTTTTAAACGTTAGGGGAGAGTTTTTAATTTAAACCGAGTCCTTTTCTCTTCTTTTCAATATGTGCTTCAATATCCTGTGCAACCTGTACCGGGTCGTCACCAAGGGCAACTTTTCCCCCGGTGAGGATTCTACATCTTCCGTAAGAAGTTTCACCAGATTTGGGGCACCGGTTATAAACGGTGTCGGTGAGAGGTGGGTATATGCACCGTATGCCACAGCAAACACCCCGTCAATCGTTGCCTTTTGCTCCATCCATTCGGGAGCGGTTACTGCAATTGGAAGATCGGGTATGTCCACACCAAGGTGGTCGGCCAATGCCGTAACAAGCATTGAGACTCTTCCGGTATCGGTACAGGTTCCGAAACTTAAAACAGGAGGAATTTTAAGCATGTTGCAAACTTCCTTTAATCCCGGACCAGCCATGTCTTGAGCTGACAAATCACACAGCCCGGCGACTTCCAGCGCATGGTTTCCGCATCCGCAGCTGACGATAAGGATGTCTTTTTTAAGCAGTTCTTTTGCAAGGTTAATTGTGTTCCAGTTTTGCGGTCCGTTCCTTAGAGTAGAACAGCTTGCAAGGGCAACCACACCTTTAATTTTTCCTTGCTTGATTACTTCAACCAATGGGTCAAGCTTGTTTCCGAGGGCTCCGAGTACTGCTTCCGTTGAAAATCCGGCGATTGCCTTTTGGATTCTCTTTGGGACTCTTGAAGTGATTTTGCCATGGCGCTTTTTGAAGTTTTCAATTGCCAGATCAATTAACCGATCCGCCATTTTGTCCGCATCCTGGGGATGATATGGGATGAGTTCCTTTAATCCGGGCATACCGATAATTGTGCTTATGCTTACTAAAGTAATCTGGTATTTTTCCGCATACTGGTCTATCGCCGGAGGGGAGCAGTTTTCCTCCATCGCAATTACATCCACTGTTCCTGTGGCAAGAAGGGGTTCGATTGTCAGCCAGTCACCTGTTAGGCCCACAAAAACATCATCAACAGGGAATCTTTGCAAAAGCTCCTGTCCTGTTTCAATTGAACCGACAATACGTAATCCTTTCGCACCTGCATTTTTTACCCGTTGCTGTATTTCCGGAGTTTTTGCTTTTTGCAATGTTGCTACGCCAATCCACGGCTGATGTCCGTTAAATACTATATTGACATAATCTGGGTCCATTATACCCAAGTCTGTATTGACTTCATGGGGGGTAGGGGTTCCGTAGAGTATGTCCTGAACCATTTCCAGACCAATCTGGGCAGTGTAGATTGTTGCAAGCCCAAGCCTAAGGGACTTTCTTGCCAATGATACATAATCTCCGTCTACGTTGGTCAAGCAGCTTGCAACAGAATTCTGTATCTCATGAATAACTCCGGAAGGGTATATGTTGAGATTCTTCCATACGGTTTTTCGTTTTTTGGGAGCAAAAGCCTCAACCATAATACTAGGTTGGTCCGGCCCCTTCGACATTTCTGCGTCCAGAAGATCTGCAAGTTCAATTGCCATTTGGTTTTCGCTTTTATTTGTATCGATTCCTACCATCTGACATAGCCATTTTAGTTTGTTTACATCCGTAATTTTAAACGGTGTATTCCCGCGGCCGGTCTCCCTCAAGGTGCGATATGCTTCGTAGGCGTGATGGCTGTAAGTACCTGCTCCCATAATGTTATGGAGAAGGAATTCACGCATTGCCATTGCATCCGGGCCAATACCGCATACACCCTTTGTTTGACCGCCTTTTTCGCTAATTCTGCAAGGCCCGTCAGAACAGAGTTTACAGCTTAATCCTTCCAAGCAAAACTTACAGCGTATTTTTTCTTGCAAAGCATATCTGTCAAAGGCATTGGATAAACCATCTTCTCGTATGAATTTTAGCATTTCCTCAACGGAATCAAGGTAGCTAACTCTGCTCTCTGTTTTTTCAAGAATTGTTTCACTCATAAAAGCAACCTCCTTATCTAAAGCTATTGTTGTCAAATAACTATAAATTTATGTAATGACAGGCTTTGAGTTTCAAATGGTGTAACTATTATTCTATACAAAGTATGTAATTATTACCGTTTTATGGTAGATGTAATAAGGAGGTTTTATCTTTATAAAACACATTATCAAATATGAGTTTAACTAGGGAAATTCGAAGATTTGGGAAAAATATGTTGTGTGGGTAAACGAACAGGCTATTTAGTATAAAGAATAAAAATTATCGGCAAAACTAAAAAGATAAGGGGAAGAATCATATTCCCCTTATCTTGATAATTTGGCCTCTTGGAATGAAATATTCGGATTTAACTTACGGCACAGAATAATACATCTTTTTAACCGAAGGGTCTATTGGAACACCCTTTAATCTGAACAATTCGCTTAAGGTCACGAATTCATAGCCTTGACTCTTCAGTGTTGGAATAATTATATCCAGAGCTTCCGGTGTTGGATGAGGTTCGGGCTGAACATCATGCAACAGAATTATTGTGCCGTCTTTCACACCGTTTATAATTGCCGATGCCCTCTGTTGGGCGGTGGTGGACTGAATCCAGTCATTTGCCGTTAAGCCGCTTACAAATACCAAATCAACATTGTTGAATAATGTGGGACTTGTTTCAAGGTTCGGCGGACGGAAGAACTTGGGTGTTGTTCCTGCATATTTTTGTATAGCTGCATTTGTATCGGCAATAGATTTCCTTATATCTGCCGGACTCATATTGGCCATACCTGAATAGCCCCATGAATGGTTGCCTATTTCATGGCCGGAATTAACTATCCTTTTGATGGTAGCAGCCGTTGAATCATTAACTCTCTGGCCGACAACCATAAATGTTGCTTTAACATTATATTTATCAAGCCTATCGAGAACACGCGCCGTAAGCACATTGTCGGGGCCGTCGTCAAAAGTAAGCGCTACCAGCTTTGCATTCGGATTAATCGTTGGCTGTGGGCTTGGGATTGGACTGGGGCTTGGTTGCTGGTTGTTGCCTGGGAAAGAAGTAATTACACCGAGAAGATATCTATGCAGCATCATGAGGTCGGTGGAATCAACCTTTCCGTCACCGTTCACATCGGCCCTGGCAAGGGCATCCCCTGAAATTCTGTTTATATTGAGTATATGCCTTTTCAGTATCGAATAATCCGTTGAATTAATTTTTTCATCTCCATTTATATCGCCTACGAGAAGCGATTGTTGCGGTGTAGGAGTAGGAGCTACACTGGTGGAATCGAATATGAAGTAGTCGATATTAACAGGACCGCTAAATACCAGATACAGGTCGTTTAATCCTGTAGTATTGGTTATGCTGCAGGATTTTTCCTCATAATCGTTCCAGCCTCCTGTAGAAGGTACAGTAAGGGTGCCTATAAGGGTTCCGGATGCGCTTCCCAACCTCAGTTGGATGTTGGTAGGAGTGTCTGCGCCGGATGCAACTCTGGCTTTGAAAGAATTTGCACCGC
>NZ_BAVR01000073.1 GCF_000521465.1 Acetivibrio straminisolvens JCM 21531 | reverse complement strand
CAAATAAGTAAAATTACATATCTTATCCCAGATTCGCTTATCAACTTCATCTGTAAAATTTGCTTCTATGAAATTTGCTTAATATTCAAAGGCCTTTTTAATAATATCATTCATAATTCTTTCACACACTTTATATTTTCTTTGAGATTATATTGGGGCTATTGATTCCAATATAATCATATCAGAAAACCAGACAGAAAAAGAAAAGGCGAATGTAATGATTTAATAAGTGATATGCAGTTTTGCTTTTATATGGTAGAATGTTATAGAGGGGGGGAATTTGTGAGCAGAAATACTATATCAAGGTATTTACATGTGCAGTTATTGATAATTGCATTGTTTGTGATATTTTTACCTTTAACGGCTTCGGCAGATTTGGGGCCAAAGCCTTCTTTGCATATTATTGCTGAAAATATGCCCGATGGAGTTTGCTATCTTGATTTGCTTGTAAATTATACGCTGAAACATGGACGTCCAAACATTTCAGACGAGACGAAATATGAGCCGAAGATGCTGGAAGTATTGAAAAAATACAATGTTGACGGTTGGCGGCCTGCGATGGTTACGGGTACGGAAATACCTATGTTTGGTGATATTATATGTGATGTCAAAGATGGAAAATGCACCATGGATTTTACATATATAGGGATACCTGACGAATTTAAAATTATAGTTGTAACCGCTGATGGTAGGACTGTCGTTTCCAACGTGGTAAAAAGGAAAGCGTTTGATAGCACCGTAAACTTCGATTTTATGACAGGGAAAGCAGCGGAACGTTCTGCAATCTCTTCCTACTTTCTTCAATTTATTTTTACGTGCTCAGGAACATTGATTATTGAAGGGATTGTATTATTGCTTTTTCGCTTTAGCTTAAAACGTAACTGCAAGCCATTTGTCGCAATTAATGTATTTACTCAAATTTTACTGACCCTTGTAATATTTACAATGATGTATAGGGAAGGGATAATGGCGGCGTTTTTGGTGTATTGGCCATTTGAATTAATTATATTGATAATCGAAGCCTGTTTGTTTGCGAAATTTTTACAGCAGCATTCCAAAGTAAGACGGGTACTATTTGCCTTGACAGCCAATATTGTGAGCTTCGCTGTAGGAATTGCATTAATGATGAATCCGGCATTATGGTAATTATTTTTACAGTTGCAGAAAGCATTTGGTATAATACATCCAATTCACTGTACAAAAAGCGCAAGACGGTAGGAGAAATCAAGCGGCAAATGAATTAATATCCTATGAATGCTGATGATGCGACATAAAGCTATTCCAGTCTACGAATTCATATAGGAATAAGGGGTGAAGTTAACCGGTGGATTGGCATTCTCAGAGTATCAATGACGACAGAGAACGCACGAAAAAGATTATTATAGAGTTTCTGAATAAAATAAAAGCCGGGGATAATTCTGCAAGAGATGAATTTATCCTAAGGTTTAAGCCTTTTATACTAAAATTGGTATATAAGGCAACTGATAAACATGTTGAGCCGGAAAACAGTGAAGAGTACAGCGTTGCTTTATTGGCCTTCAATGAAGCTATCAATGCTTATGATGAGGACAAACATCCGAACTTCCTGGTATTTTCAGAACAGGTTATTAATAGAAGACTTATTGACTATAAAAGGAAGAATCATAAAAACAAAATGGTTTATCCCTTTTCTTACTTTGAGAACGAAAACATCAAGCTTGAAAGAACTCTTCCGGATGTTGATAGCTCAAGCGCAATTGAAAGACTGGAATTCACAGACGAAATTAGACTTTTTAAGTCAGAATTGGCTTCTTTCAACATATCTTTTAAGGATTTACTGTCTTGTACTCCCAAACACAGAGATTCGAGAGAGCTGTTAATAAATATTGCCAGAAAAGTAGCAGGAAATGACGGGCTGTATGAAAAGCTTAGAAAAACCAAAAAGCTTCCTACATTGGAGCTATTGAAACTGGCAAAAGTTAGCAGGCGGACTATAGAAAGGAACAAAAAATATATAATTGCAGTAAGTTTGATATTAAGAAGCAACCTCGAAATCTTCAGGGAGTATGCTGCGAGCAGCAAGGAGAAGGAGGTGGATTTGCGGTGATTATAGGAAAAGTAATTGAGCTGTACGATAAAACAGCTATTATAATGACTGACGACTTTGCGTTTTTAAATGTGGTAAAGAAGCCTGAAATGGCGGTTGGACTGAAAGTACATGTAAATGAATCGGATATAATTGAGCCGAATCGTTTGTTGCGCAGATATTTGCCGGTTGGAGCTGTTGCTGCATGCTTTGTGATGGTATTGTCTTTGGCGCTAATGTTTTTTAACGGCAATACTTCAAGGAAGGATATATATGCGTATGTCGGTATTGATATAAATCCGAGCATTGAGCTTTCTGTAAACTATGATAATAAAATAGTTGAAGCCGATGCATTGAACCGGGATGCTGAGACACTGCTAAAGGAGCTTGAACTAAGAGGGAAAACGGTAGTGGAAGCTCTTAGGGAGGTTGTGCAAAAGAGTAAGGAACATGGATTTATTTCGGAGGAGAAAGAGAATATAGTCCTTATATCTGCCGCCTGTGATTCTAAAGTTGAAACAGGCCCGAAAAATGAGGACATTGAAGATAAAATGGGCGAGCTTTTGAATGATGTGAACAAGGCAGTTCTTGACCTGAAAAACAGCGGTGTTAAAGCCAAGGTTTTAAAGCTAACCTCCGAGGAAAGGGAATTATCCAAAGAGGAAGATGTTTCCATGGGTAGGTATGCCGTATATTTAAAAGCGAAGGAACAGGATGTGGATTTAACTGTTGAGCAGATTAAAGATGCGGATTTGCTGGAGCTCATTGCCAAGGTAGGCATTGATGATGAAGATATTGTAGTGGAAGATAATGAAAAGAAGGATACAATAAGTCCGGATCCTACAGCAAGTGCTGTGCCGGAAGCGACTGAGACAGTATCGGCTACATCAACACCCGGCAGGGTAGAAGGCGGTACTGTGACTGGTTCTGCCGGCAGTACACCCACCGTTACTAAAGATGGTACAACAGGAAAGGCAACTGATATACCGGCAAAATTGTCACCCGGGCAATCTTCGCCGCGTCTGTCGGAATCCCCTGCTCCAACAAAAACCGCGGCAAAAGACAAGGAAAGTCCGACACCAAGGATTTCACCTACACCGACGGTACCTTTAACCGGTATACCGTGGATTGACAAATCGAACGAAAAGATAAATGAAATTCGAAAGAGAAATGTACAAATAAAGATTGTGGATTCAAACAATAGGCCGATAGATGGAGCTTATGTGGAGGTAACCCAGACCAAACATGCCTTTGCATTTGGTGTAGCGATTACGAGAAAAGCGATGTATGAGCCGAATTATTCAAAATTTATAAAAGATTATTTTAACTGGGCTGTGTTTGAAAATGAGTCCAAGTGGTATTCGAATGAACCTAATATGGGAATGGTAAACTATGCCGATGCGGATTATTTGTATGAATTCTGCAAAAGCAACGGAATAAAGGTGAGAGGACACAGTATTTTCTGGGAGGCTGAAGAGTGGCAGCCACTGTGGGTAAGGGGACTTGATCCGTTTGCTCTGCGTTTGGCTGTAGACAACCGCCTAAACAGTGCTGTAAGTCATTTTAAAGGTAAATTTGCTCACTGGGATGTAAACAATGAAATGATTCACGGCAATTTCTTCAAGAGTCGATTGGGTGACTCCATCTGGCCTTATATGTTCAACAAAGCAAGAGAAATTGACCCGGATGCAAAGTACTTTGTAAACAACAATATAACAACCTTGAAGGAAGCAGATGATTGCATAGCCCAGGTAAACTGGCTTAGGTCTCAGGGAGTCCGCATAGACGGCGTAGGAGTACACGGACACTTTGGCGAGACGGTGGACCGTAATCTCCTTCAGGGAATACTTGACAAACTGTCTACACTGAATTTACCGATATGGATTACCGAGTACGATTCGTTTACAGCGGATGAATATAAAAGGGCGGATAACCTGGAAAATCTCTATCGTACGGCTTTCAGCCATCCTTCCGTCGAGGGAATCATAATGTGGGGCTTCTGGGAAAGAGTACACTGGAGAGGAAGAGAAGCCGCAATAGTAAACGATGACTGGACCTTGAATGAAGCCGGCAGAAGGTTTGTCTCATTGATGGATGAATGGAAGACCAAGGCCAATGGAAAAACAGATGGCTCCGGCAGCTTTGGTTTCAGAGGATTTATGGAACATACAGGGTAACAGTGACAATACCGGGAAAAGGAAAATTCGACTATCCGTTAAATCTGAATTACGGCAGCGGAACATTACAAAGTACCTATAGGATTCCATAAAATTGTTTCGGATTAGAGGAGGCCTTTTAAAAGAATATCTTTGTATTCGAGGAATTCCCTGGATGAAAGCATTTCCCTGTTTCTTGGACGGGGAAATGCTATATCCAGGGTTTTTATGACATGGGCAGGTCTATCGGATAGTACATATACCCTATCCGATAGAAAAATTGCCTCTTCAATGTCATGGGTTATAAAAAGGACGGTCTTTTTGTGCTCAATCAGGACTTTCAACAACCATTCCTGCATTTTTATCCGGGTTATTGCGTCAAGTGCCCCAAAGGCTCATCAAGAAGCATTGTATCGCTGTTCATTAAAAAAGTGCGAAGAATACCTGCTCTTTGCTTCATTCCGCCGGATATTTCACTTGGATAAAAGTTTTCGAAGCCTTGAAGGCCAAACTCCTTTATGAGGTTTTCGACTTCAATTTTTTTGGACCTGTCCTTTTTGCCGCTTATTTCAAGGGGTAGGATGATGTTTTCGTATACCGTGCGCCAAGGCATGAGAAGATCCTTTTGAGGCATGTAGCCAAATTGGAAGGAGGAAGCTTTTATGCTTTCTCCGTTTACCGTTATGTTTCCCGAAAAGTCCTTTTCAAGGCCAGCCAAAATCCTCAGGACTGTGCTCTTGCCGCAGCCGCTCGGACCTATCAGGGATACAAACTGGTTTTCATGAACCTCAATATTTATATTGTCTAAAACTTCTAGAGTTTTTTTGCTCACTTTGAAAGTCTTGCTTAAATTTTCTATCTTTATTTTAATACTCATTTTCCACCTTAAATACACGTAAATTTATTATTTGCTGTTTTGCAAAAAGTCATTTGTAAAGGCTTTTTCCACATCTATCGGAGCATCTATAAATTTGTTCTCATAAAGCCAGTTCATGTATCTTTCCCAGACTTCCTTTTTCTGCATTCCCCAATAGGGGGCATCATCCTGGAACTTTGAGGCCAAAAACTGCTGGCTTTTTATCACAAGCTCCCGGTCAAGCTCCGGTGCCAATTGAAGCAGGCATTCGGCAGCCTCGTCAGGATTTTCTATGGCAAATTTATAGCCTTTTCTACAGCTCTCATAAATTTTTGCACCAGCCCGGATTGCTCTTGATATTATCCTCATTTGTAACAATTACAGGAGTATAATAGTCAAAGATATCGGAGAGTTCCCTTAAAGGAATATAGTTTAGTTCAACTCCATTGTTTGTGACATTAATGAAATCCCAGCCTTCAAAAATCCATGCAAAATCAATTTGACCGGTTTCGCTTGCCTGAAGGAAGTCTGCTGTGCCAATGGTGAGAATTTGAACCTTGTCCGGGTCTCCTCCTGCATCCTTAACAACCTGCCTTACCATGGCTTCTTCAACCTCCGAACCCCATCCGCCGTATCTTTTGCCTTCAAAATCCTTTGGGGAAACGATTTGCTTGTCTTTAAGCGAGCCAAAGCCGGAAGTATTGTGTTGTATAACCGCTGCCAAAGATACCAAAGGTGCTCCGGAAGAACGGGCAAAGGTAACGCTTTCCTGATAGCTGATTCCAAACTGTGCAGTGTTGGAGGCTACCAACTGGTCGGCAGATGACTCCCCAGGCTGGATTATATCAACATCCAGACCCTCTTGGGCAAAATATCCTTTTACCTTAGCGACATAGATTCCTGTGTGGTTTGTGTTGGGAACCCAGTCAAGGACAAAATTGATTTTTTGGGTTTCATCTCCGGAAGAAGTTTCGTCAGGAGATGGCGAGGGGGTACTCCCGATGCTGCATCCTGTTGCAGCGAATGCAAATATAATCATCAAACATATTGCAGTTAAAATATTTCTTCTTTTCAAAGCACTCATCCTTTCACATTCCATTTTATAAATCTTTTTTCAATAAGTTTTATCAATGCATATAATAAAATACTGAAGGCTGAAATAATTGCAATGTCTGCAAACATTGCGGCAGTTTTGAAAGAGTTCATTGACCTTGTAAGGAAAATGCCAAGCCCGCTTTTGGCTCCTGTCCATTCCGACATAATTGCACCCATAACGGCGTAAGCCGCTGCAATTTTTAAGCCGGAAAAAAAGTGAACCAGCGCCGACGGGAGTTTTAATTTCATAAATATCTGAAGCTTACTGGCATTCATGCATATCAGCAAATCTTCAAGGTCTTTGTCATAAGAACTCAAACCTTCCGTAAGGTTTAGAGCTATAGGGAAAAATACCACAAGAACGCAGACAATCAGCTTTGCCACAATGCCGAATCCAAACCAAACCGTAATCAAAGGTGCAACAACAATTATGGGTATGGTTTGGGACAAAAACATAAAAGGGTAAAATATGCTGCGAAACAGTTTGAAACTGCTCATGAGCAAAGAGAGCAAGATTGCAAGCACCAGCCCCAGTATAAAGCCCAATACGGTTTCTGCTATGGTCACCATTGAATGATGAAGCAGTAAGTCTCCGGACTTTATAAATTCATTCAAGACGCTGAGGGGGCCGGAAGTATGTATTCTTTTATATTCTTAGTTCTTGTAAATATTTCCCATACAACCATAAAAACGGCAACAGCAATGGATGAATAAAAGGGATTACCTATATTTTGAAATTTTTTCATCCATTGTCACGCCTTCCTTTTTGTAATCGATTTTAACCACAGACAAAACTCTGCTTGCACCTTCTGAAATACATATATCCTGAGCTCTTTTGACAATTTCTAAAAGGGTGTCGAGTTCGCCTTCCATGGTAGTCTCCATTGGACCTACTTCATATTTGACGCCGCTTTTGGCAATCAAATCAATAACTTTGTCTACAACAGGATAAATCTGATTTTCGGGTACACATGGAATAACCTGCAGTGATACATTAACAGTTGCCATATTTATACCCTCCTTTCCCACACTTTAATATCCGCACAGCGGTAAAAACGGCAAAAACCGCCCAACATAGGCGGTTCAATAGAAATCTACTCATTCCCTACGCTGGCATTACCCAGATCAGGTTAAGGGTTGAGGGAAACTCCCTTCTCTCAGCCGGCATACACCAGCACCCCTATGCGATATTTTAATTTTGTCTTTTATAATAACACATTAATTAATGGAATACAACAACTTGACTAATATATAATCTATTAATTATATAATGAATTAATTTTTGTTTAGTGTCCAATTACGAGGGTATATATTATAAAGTGTTAATAGTGCTACCAAAGTACTTTGGTATTTAATATTAAAATTATTGTTTGATTTTATGGAGGTAGTAATTCATGAAGAAATTTGTTTGTTCAATTTGTGGCTATGTACATGAGGGAAATGAAGCACCTGAGCAGTGTCCGCAATGTAAGGCGGCAAAGGAGAAGTTTATTGAGAAGAAGGAAGATGGCTTGCAATGGGCCGATGAGCACAAAATCGGTGTTGCTTCAGGTGTCGACCCTGAAATTTTGGAAGGGTTAAGAGCGAATTTTATGGGTGAATGTACCGAGGTGGGTATGTATCTTGCTATGAGCCGTCAGGCAGACCGCGAGGGCTATCCGGAGATTGCTGAAGCCTATAAAAGGATTGCGTTTGAAGAGGCAGAACATGCTGCTAAATTTGCGGAGCTACTTGGTGAGGTTGTGCATGCTGACACAAAGAAGAACCTGCAACTTAGGGTAGAGGCTGAATACGGTGCTTGCAGCGGCAAAAAGGAGCTTGCTACAAAGGCAAAACAGTTGAATTATGATGCCATTCACGATACAGTACACGAAATGTGCAAGGACGAAGCAAGACATGGTCAGGCATTTAAAGGACTTTTAGAGAGATATTTCGGGAAATAATACATAACGTAAGATAAAAGCCCTTGACGGTTGGTAATCAGCTGTCAGGGGTTTTTATTTAGCCTCTTGGAATGAAATGAAAGAGGCAAAAGCGAAGGGACTCGATGTCCCGAGCTTTTATTTTCACTTTTGTAAAGTCCTGTTTAAAAGCATAGTACTTTTTATACCGGACAATAATTGTGAAAATATGGTTATAAATATTGGAGCTATTAAAATCTCAAAGGAAATGATAGTATATTTTTAATTTTAGTGCAGCTTTTTATCCCGCCAAAAGGTATTTATGGTGAAAGGGGGATTTAAATTGTGGAGCAAAAGTCTTTGTGTACGGGTGATGATGTGGAAAATGTTATAAGGTCATACTCCAATATGGTTTATAGATTGGCTTTTTCACAAACAACAAATAAAAGCGATGCGGATGATATTTATCAGGAAGTCTTTCTTCGATATATCAGGAAAAGGCCGCAGTTTGAGACTGAGGAGCACAGAAAAGCTTGGTTTATTCGCGTTACAGTAAACTGCTGCAAAAAAGTGTGGGTGTCGGCTTGGATAAGAAAAAAAGCTCAATGGATGAATCCATTGCTTTTGAAACCAAGGAAGAAGTCAATCTCCACTATGAACTTCAAAAACTGCCTATGAAATATAGGGCAGTAATACACCTCTTCTATTATGAGGATATGAGCATAGAAGAGATAAGCAGAGTATTAAAGCAAAAACCGTCTACCACCAGAGCGCAGCTCACCAGTGCAAGATATAAGCTTAAAGAAATTATGAGTAAGGAGGATTATGATGTTTAAAGAAATGTATCGAAACATGAATGAGCGAATTCATCCCGATCAAGAGCTTGTAGACAAAATCCTTCGCTTCGCAGGCGGGAATAAAAGCGAAACAATCAAAGCAAAAAAATTGCTCCTAAAACCTGCTGCTGTTTTGGCAATGCTTTTGGTAATTGCTTTGACTGTGACACCTATACTTGCTTCAAATGTGACTCTTATTTATCAAATCATGTACAATGTTTCTCCGGCTATAGCCCAATTTTTTGTGCCTGTACAAGAATCCTGCGAGGATAACGGTATTAGAATGGAAGTTGTATCGGCATATATTCATGATAACGTAGCTGAAATCTATATTACAATGCAGGACCTTGCAGGGGAACGCATAGATGAGACAATAGACCTTTACGACAGCTATTCCATCAACCGCCCGTTTGACAGCTCGGCGACCTGCGAGCTTGTGGGCTATGACGAGGCAACAAAAAACGGCAACTTTTCTTATATCCATAACAGAGTGGGGCAACAAAAAAATAGTTGGGGATAAAATAACTTTTTCTGTCAGGGAATTTTTAAGTGACAAGAGAATATACAATGAGATACCCATACAGGTAGATTTGACTAATATTGACGATGCATCATATACAAAGGAAGTTTCTCCCGGTGGAGGAGGCGGTCCAAAATACGAAGAATATGTTTTCCATGGTTATGGAAGTAAAACTAAAGTTCTTGCACCATCATCCCCAATGGATTTTCCGGTTGAAGGAATCGACTTTACAGGCATTGGATATGTGGACGGTATGCTTCATATTCAAACATCTGTTGTAAATAATTTGACAAAGGATAACCACGGATACTTTTTCCTTAAGGACAAGAGCGGAAAGAATGTCCAGTGTATTTATAATGTTAGTTTTAGCGAAAATATTGATAGTGACAACCGGGTTCATTACGACGAGTTTGTATTTGATATTCCCAAATCGGAGATAAGTAAATATTCGCTTTACGGAACTTTTGTTACGAGCGGGATGTATACCAAGGGGAACTGGCAAGTGACATTTAGGCTTGAAGAGAAGTAAATGACAATTAACAGGACTTGAAAATCATTCAAGTGCGCGAATCGTCTACAATGGGGAAAAGAATTTTCATTGTAAAACCTTTTCCCCATTCGGATTCAACATTCAAAAGTATATTGAGATCTTTTGCAATTTCTTTTGCAAGATACAGCCCCATACCGGTGGCTTTTTTTCTCCCATCCCCCGAATCGCCGGTAAAGCCTTTCTCAAAGATATACGGCAAGTCACAGCTACGCACTCCAATTCCATTGTCACTGACGGACAAAACGAAATTAAAGTCGGTCCTAACGGCTTTTATGCATAACTGGGGACAGGTGTCAGAGCTGTACTTGATAGAATTGCTGATGACCTGGCTAATCAAAAAAGCAAGTCCTCTTCTGTCAGAATATACGAATATGTCGGGAACCTGCATTTTAATCTGAAAGCGTTTTTCCTCCAACAGTGGCAGATAATCATCCAATACTTCACCGATGCACGTATGAAGATTTATAAATTCAAACAGATAGTCCTTTTGAGTTCCTTTTAATCTGGAATAAAACAGCATTTGACTGATAAACTCTTGCATTCGGTTTCGTATATAATCTAGTTTGAACGCAAAATTTTCAGGTAGTTCGTCCCTTCGGTTGTCCAATAGCATTGTAAGCAGAGAAAGAGGGGTCTTGGTCTCGTGAGCCCAGGCCTCTACATACTCCTCATAATCCAATACACGGGTCAATAACTGTTCGATGGAATCATTTTTTCACGTAGTACCCGTCCCAACAAGAGAATCATTTCCTTTTCTGCATCACTGCATAATTTTAGGAGTGATTTTTCGTTGATATCGTCCGGACTACTCAAAAAGCTTTCAAAAGCCTGCCTCTTTTTATGCTCATGATTACAGACCACTACAAATACCACAGAAAACAGAAGCAATGTTGCAAGGATAATAAAGCCCATTAATGCGTAAAACGACTGTATATCCGCAAGCCATAGGAGGATTGAGGAAAGTCCGTCTACACATAACAACAATGCCAGCCAGGGAGCATACTGCTTAAAAATCTTCCAATTTTCATTCATAAGAATTTTCCTCCATGGTAAGCTTATACCCGACTCCGCGTACCGACACTATTTTTTGGCGCATTTTTAAACTTGACATTGTCTTTTTCAATCGGGTCAAATTAACCTGAAGAGCATTTTCATCGATAAATTCGGTTGTTCCCCAAATAGCCAGGCACAAGTCATCCTTTGTAACAATATCCTGTCCTTGCATTAGAAAAACCTCCAATAATTTTCCCTGATTTTTAGGAAGAATAACAGATTGATTATGAATATACAGCGTATATGTCTGACGATCCAAGAGGAAATCAGCGCCCTCCAAAAGATTGGTGCGGCCTTCATACCGTTTTAAGACATTCGCCACTCTAGCAAGCAAGCGTTCTTTTCTGCACGGCTTTGTCAAGTATTCATCTGCACCTAAATCCAAGGCATGAAGTTCATCCCTTAGCTGATCCCGGGAAGTCAAAACAAGCACAGGAATTACACTTTTTTGCTTTATCTCTCTACAAATCTGAAAACCGCTGACACTGGGAAGGTTTAAATCCAGCAAAATGAGATCGGGAGAAAGTGAAAGTAGTTGCTCTGTTACGTTTTCAAAGGACTCAACTGCATCAACTTTATATCCGGCTTTACTTAGCATATCTTTTAATTCTTCCCGCATAAATGCTTCGTCTTCAACAATTACAATATACTTCATGCTTTCTCTCCCCTCCTCAAAATTTTTTCATTCTTCCCGTTCCGGTACCATGAGTGACAGAATATAACGATTGCCGGATTTTTTGACCGCAACCATATAGATACATTCTACCACACAAAGCAGCAACACCATAGCGGCGGAAATCATTATCATTGCAGGAATATTATTTTTAGTTCTTGAGGATAACAAGCCGCTAAACAGAGCCCGAATGCCGAAAATGCTGCTAATTGCCGCAACAGCTGTGGGGATGCCGAAATACCACCTAATCTGTTTTCCGGCTGAGTAGCATAGTGTTTCATACGAGGCACCCAGACGAATCAAAGTCTTGTACCGCCTGCCGGTTTTTTGCTGCCACGTAAGGAATTGAACTCCGATGATAGTATTGGCAATTATTAGAAAAATAATAGCCAAATAGATTGTTATATAGCTTGCAGCAACGATATAAAACAGCTGACGACCCATATTCTGCAAATAGCTTTCGTAGATTAGACCTGCAGCATCGAGCTTCTCATTTGCTTCTAATATAGCTCTTAAAAGACTTTTGCCGGCTACTTGCTCCGGATTTAAGACAGCATTTAAGTAAATATCATAATCATTTACGGTAAAACGTTCAAAATCCGTATCCGGCACAATCAAAGCGAAGGATAATGTAATGGAACTGTCTGTTACAAGGTCTGTACTTTGAACAGTACCGACGAGGTGATAATTCTCCCCGGCGATTTGAACTTCGGGATTTTGAGCTAAAATTTGATTTAGCATTTCTAATTTGGCCGGCGAAACAAACCCGGTATCCATGTAAACGGCTGCCTCGCCCTCCATAAGTTCAATAGTGGGCTTTTTTGCAATAGATAGAAGCCGGTTATAGCCTGAGAGAGAAATCAAATGGGGATACGTCTCATAACTAAAATTATTCAAGAGAACATTTCTGTCGTCGCTCTCCGGCATACGGGATAAATATTCCATTACAGAATTCATCTGAAACGCATTGCTATAATCCTCTGCCGATCGAATATACTACTCTCATCTCAAACAGCTCAGAAAATAATAAATCTAGCTTTTGAGATGCTAAAGTTTCCTTGACAACAGCCATATCCTGTGAAGTACTATCAAAGGTATAATCTAAAACATGCTCTTCTGACTCACTATAAAACTGTGCAATGGCCACACCTGCACCAAAACAGCATAACGCCGCCAAAATCAAAAGGGAGCTGATAGCCAATGTAGTGGAACGGTGAATGACATTTTCCTGAAGCTGCCGGAAGGTAAAGGCCAGAAGCTTTTGGTCATTACCGCTGCGTTTTGCCAAAAAGCCCATAATTACACGAAAGCCAAAAAACAGTAACAATGTGCCGGTAAATCCGAGGATTAGAGTAAGCCCCATTTTGTCAACTTCATGCCAAGCCAGGCCACTGATTGCCATACCGTATGCAGCCGCCAAGAAAATAACACCAACCGACAATGCCAAGGCATAAACAATGGAGGGCAAGTCCTTTTTTGCACCTTCCGGTGTCTCCACAAGTAACGAACCTATCTCCTGACGTGCTATTTTACCGCTCAGAATAATAAAAGCTATCAACTTAATGAGGTAAAACCCAATTGCCGTCCACAAGATAGCCTGAAAGGAAATTGAAATTTGATGACCTACAATGCCGAGCCCTACGAGGCGCGCCGTTACCAAACTGATAAACTCCGATAATAAAATTGCAATCGGCAATCCCGTGAAAAGCGCCATTATACTGCTACGAAAATCTTCTGCCAGTAACATAAAAATCAATTTCGAGCGGCGCATTCCCATCATCAGATAAATACCGAATTCGTGCTTGCGCCGTTCCAATTGAAATTTGCTGGCGAAATAGACCAGAAAGAACAGAATAAATAATGTCATTCCGTAAAACAACGGTATCATGGTAAGGAGTTTGTTTACAGCAGCACTTTCCAGCTTTGTAAGAAAAATCATAACGTCTTGCTTTGACAAAGACAAAATATTATAAAACGCAACTATGGATATCAGAAGGGATGCAAAAAACAATCCGTTTTCTTTTCTGCTTCTTTTACTGTTACGGGAAACCAACTCAAAGAACATTTGCAGTCCCACCTCCCAATTGTGCCATAACTTTTAAGATGCGCTCATAAAATGCCTGCTGCGATTCTTCTGGAATATTTCTACGAAGCTCATGAAAAATCACTCCATCCTGAATGAACAAAATTCGCTTGCAGTAGCTTGCTGCATTGGAATCATGAGTTACCATTAATATAGTGGCATTATACTCTTGATTTAGGCCCAGAAGTTTTTCCATCAGTAATTTTGCATTTTTAGAGTCCAATGCTCCTGTCGGTTCATCTGCCAAAATAATACTTGGATTTAGAATCATTGCCCTGGCAGCAGCAACTCTCTGCTTCTGACCGCCGGCCATTTGAGAGGGAAACTTGTCCAATACATCTGTAATTTCCAAATATGAAGCAAGCTCCGTAATCCTCTTATCGCTTTCGCTTTTAGGGATATTATGAAGAGACAGGGGAAGGAGAATGTTTTCCCGGCCCGTCAAATTATCCAAAAGCTCAAAATTCTGAAACAGATAACCGATATGTTTTCCTCTGTATTCTGCCAAATCGCTACCTTTCAGTGATTGAATTTCCCTTCTTCCCATAATAATCTTTCCGCCGGTAGGCTGGATTACAGTTGCAATGCAATTTAAGAGAGTTGACTTGCCCGAACCGCTGCTTCCCATAATGCCAAGGAATTCTCCCGGCATAACTTGAAATGTAACACCATCTAATGCTTTTGTCTGATTTTCCGGCTTTCCGTAATATTTACATAAATTTTCGATTTCAAGAATGCTGTTCATATTGTATGCCTCCTTTAGCTTCTAGATATATCTTATCATCTATAGCTTCAGATAAACACTTACACTCAATGAAAGTTTCCTTATTAAATATTTGATTAATAAAACTGTTTTGCCTTCCATTTTGAGGTATCTTATGTTACAATAAGGCATGAATCACGTATGTGTTTAAGTTGCAAAGATTTTTTACACACACTTTCATCCTGACCGCACAATGGGGGGTAGAATTATTGAAGAGTTAAGGGAAGATAAAACAGAAGAATACGGACCTATAATTGTAAACTATCCCAAAAGCGGCATCGATATCAGCTTCAACCAAAATACACCCATACTTGATTTGTTTGAACAAGCAGGATATTGCTCTTTGAATAGTGAACCACTTATAAGAGTTGATGATATCTTAATTACACAAATTTTACTTGATAATGAACTTGCTTGCAATATTCACCCATTTGGAAGAGTCAGACGGTATGTCGTATGATGAATGTTCCTGCTGGAAAAACAGTACGGGCATTTGAATATAGTGTTTTCTTATGATGGGATGGAAATAGAAATATAATTATATGCCTCAACGTTATAATATTGCGCCAATTGAGTCTCACATTAAAAGCAGGTTTTGGGAAATACAGAAAGATACATTGGATTAAGTTAAAGCAAATCCAAAGCATTTAAAATATGCTGAAGTGACAGGATAAAAGGATATTTATGGGCTGTGATGAAAAAGAATAAAGGGATACTGGAACTTTTTTTAGCGAAATTCGTTTTTACTAAATATACAAAATAAAATTGAAAGGAGTATTTATTATGAAAAAAGTTATAAATGCATTGTGCATCGTAGTTGTGCTTGCTTTGACGATTATACCTCTAAGTATGTCTTTTGCCAAAGGCAGTGCAAAAGGCCAGCAGAATATAGAGAATAATAGCATGGAGGGCAAGGGCATAGAGGATAGATTGAAGGAGGCCATTGCATTATACATAGGAAGCTCTCAGGCAATTGTAAACAATGTTGAAACACAGGTTGATTCAACAAATGCCAATGTGAAACCTTATATAAAAAATGACAGAACCTTGGTGCCTGTGAGGTTTGTATCGGAGAGTACCGGAGCTGAAGTTGATTGGGACCAGCAAAATTCTAAAGTTACTGTAAAGCTGAACAACAAAGTAGTAGAGCTTGTCATAGGAAATAAGACCATGAAGGTGGGAGACAAAGAAGAAGTTCTGGATGTGGCTCCCGAAATAAATGAAGGAAGGACTTATCTGCCGTTAAGAAGCCTTGTGGAAGCACTGGGCAAAAAAGTTTTTTATGACAGGGGACTCATTATTATAAGCGACAGGGAAAATGTATTTGACGCATCCAAGGACAAGGGCCTGATTGATGAGGTTATCTCAAGGGTAAACAATCTTCCGAGAGTAGGCTCGATTGAAGACCTTAAAAAGATTCTTGGAAACAGCAGGCTAAGTTATGGAAGAGGAGGCAATTATTTCACTGATGATATAGCGGTTACGGCTGATGCTGTTTTTGCGCCTGCTCCTGCTGATGAAAAATCCAAAGCTGAAGAAAATTCTTTTGCCGATGCAGGGGCCTCCATGGAATATTCCACTACTAATGTACAGGTTCAGGGAGTGGATGAAGCAGATGTCGTTAAGACCGATGGCAAATATATATACCAGATAAACAATAACCGGGTGGTTGTCATCAAGGCATACGATACTGTTGCCGGAAACGCTTATTCAGCCTCCGGAATGAAAATAGAGAGTATGCTGAATTTTGATGATGACAGTTTTTATCCGCAGGAATTATATGTGGACGGTGATTATTTGGTTGCTATAGGAACCTATTATGAAAAAGCGTCGGTGGACACTATGTCAAATAAGCGTATGGCTTATGACATATATCCGAGCTATTTGCAAAAAAACACCGTTAAAGCGATAGTTTTTGATATTAGCGACAGGTCAAATATTAAAAAACTCAGAGAAGTAGAAGTTGAAGGGAACTATGTTTCTTCCCGAAAAATAGATTCTGTTCTTTATCTTATCTCAAACATGTATCCCGATATTTATTACTTGGAAACTGAGCCCGACAGGATAACTCCGGACTATAGGGATACTGCCGTTTCGGATAAATATATCGATTTGAAGTGTACGGACATAAGATACTTTCCGAATTCTACAGAATCGAACTTAATGAGTATAGCTGCCTTTGATATAAAAAGCAATGATGAAGTAAATGTGCAGACATATCTTGGTGCAGGGGAGAACATATATGCATCGAGCGAAAATCTCTATGTATCCGTTACAAACTATAATTACAATTTAGTTCGTCCTCTTCCTGTTGATATGGTGACAGTTGAACCGGATACTGCAGTTTCAAGCGAAATTCTGGCAGAACCGAAAATTGCCGTTTTGCCTGTGAATAGTGAAACTACAACAGTGTATAAGTTTTCACTTAATGGAACAAAGGTCACCTATTTGAACAAAGGAGAGGTTCCCGGCAGAATATTGAATCAGTTTTCAATGGATGAACATAACGGTTTCTTCCGCATAGCTACGACGGTTGGTAATGTTTGGGGAACAGGAGATAATATTTCAAAAAACAATGTCTATATTTTGGATGACACCATGAATATTACCGGAAAAATTGAGGATATTGCACCGGGAGAAATGATTTATTCGGTAAGGTTTATGGGAAAACGGGGTTATATAGTAACCTTCAAGACAGTGGACCCTCTGTTTGTCATAGACTTGGAGGATCCGTCAAATCCAAAAATTCTTGGAGCTTTAAAGATACCGGGTTATAGTGATTATTTACATCCATACGATGAAAATCATATAATAGGCTTTGGTAAGGATACGGTAGAAATTAAAGGCAATGCATATTACAAAGGTATGAAAATAGCGTTGTTTGATGTTACCGATGTGACAAATCCGATACAAAAGTTCTCTGAAATTATCGGAGACAGAGGTACAGAATCGGATGTTCTAAGAAACCACAAGGCTCTGCTGTTTTCAAAGAGTAAAAACCTTCTTGCCTTCCCTGTGACGGTTATGGAAGTAAATGACGCTGTTGAAAAGTATGATCTTGCATATGGAGAGTTTGCTTTCCAAGGTGCATACGTTTACAATATTGATATTGAAAACGGCTTTAAGCTGAAAGGTAAAATTACTCACCTGTCTGATGAAGAGTATCAAAAACCGGGCTATTACTACAATACGGAAAAGTATGTTGAGAGGATTCTGTATATCGGTGACACCCTCTACACATTGTCCAAAGGTATGGTTAAAGCTCATGAGCTTTGGGGCATGGAAGAGAGTGGAAGTGTGGTTATTCCAAAAAATTAAGTGGATTATAAAAATAATTCATAAATTATTTACTTTTTATTAATATATTTAGTGATATAATAATTATAATATTTTGTAATTTGGGGG
>NZ_BAVR01000074.1 GCF_000521465.1 Acetivibrio straminisolvens JCM 21531 | reverse complement strand
CCAATAATTACAAAACCGCTTTTAAGTGGGTAAACGATCTGATGAATAATAGCAAACCGAACAATCCCTCGGCTGCAAACCTGCCGGAAGCGGTAATGGTACGTTTTCTTTCCATTAATCCGGATAGATACGACTCCGACAATATACAAGATGGCAGCTTCTTTGCCTATGACTACAATTATTTTTACAAGCCGGGCATACGTTACGATCCAAAAGGAGAATATAACGGACAACAATTAGGTCTTCCTCTGAACAGATGTGCCTGTGTTGTCCTCTGCGACACCGACGAAGACACCACATATCTGAGTTATACCGGACAGCACGAGGTTATTTATTCTGACCCCAAGGTTTTAGCGGTGCTTGCTTCTACACCTTATTTCAAAGATTTGGACCGGGATGATTTGAGCGGCAGCATGATGGATTCACAAACTTCCTATTCCAGCTCCCAGGGCAGTGGAAGCGGCTCGAACGATGCGGTATCTTTTACTTTGGGCGCATATGTCTCGGGGAAATTTGGTGGTGAAGTAGCATGGTTTGAGTATGAAACAAGCCTTAACTTTGGATTCTCTTATGAATGGGCCAATAGAATCACCAAAGAAGATTCGGTTACTTATTCCACTCTGGCAGGGCAAGACACAGTGGTGTTATACTCAATTCCTGTAGAAGTGTATTATTACAATGCTTATTATCCGGTTAAAAATTCTGCCGGCAAGATTGAAAGGTACGATAAGCAAACCGTAACTATCAACTTTCCGCATAAACCTGCTGTAAAAACCATTGCATTAGATAAATACAAAAAATTGGCAAAGGATTATCCTGCTTTGCCGGTTATCGGTGATGATGTGTTGAAATCGACACCGGGTGATCCGTTCTCTTATCCGAAAAGTACCGCCGGTTTAAAAAATGCCATTGTTTATTCCGGTGACTGGGCTGGCGTGGATTACGGCAACGGCAGCACGACCCAGGAAATTTCCATTACCGAAGAACATGAAGAAACCTATACCCACAGCGTCTTTATCGAGTTTAAGCTTGGTGGTGGCGGTAAACACAAGTTAGGTGAGACGAGTGGGGGAATCGTCGGCAGCATAGGAGGAGATTTCTCCAGATCGACATTCACTTCAGTTGGAAGCACATATTCAGGAACTATTTTTGATTTACCGGCTGAAGCCGCGCCATACGGTTATTACTTTGCCTGGAAACTTTTGACTTACACAGCTGAAATTGACGGAGTGGATGTTCCTGTAGTCACCTATCTGCTCACAGACGTAAGACGTCCGCCGGAATTGCCCGATGACTTTGCACAGGATTATTCCAAAACCACTTCAGACTCAATAGGTCTTTCTTGGAGCTATCCTGCCGGAAAAAATATAGCAGGCTTCCAAATTTACCGCTATTATGATTTCCCGGAAGGCAGCGGTAGTTATGAAGAGGATTATATTGATGCTTCGAAATATACTTCTGTTACTTACGACGACAACGGAAAACCCGTGTATCATTATG
Organism: Acetivibrio straminisolvens JCM 21531; assembly: GCF_000521465.1. Taxonomy (GTDB): domain Bacteria; phylum Bacillota; class Clostridia; order Acetivibrionales; family Acetivibrionaceae; genus Hungateiclostridium; species Hungateiclostridium straminisolvens. The sequence continues at coordinate 16,089 of NZ_BAVR01000074.1, read as the reverse complement.
AATATCTGGATGAAGAACTTGCTCCCTATACAGAATATTACTATCAGATTCAGGCAATTCGCTCGGCAGTACCACCTTACAGTATATTGAGTAAGCCCATGAAAGCCAGAACCAAACTTGGCAAGGGTGAGCCGACGATAACGCTTAACGGCGTTCAAAGAAGCTTGGTACCGGAATACGATACCGACGGCAACTTGATTGGCACTAAAGAAAATTATATTCTCCAGGTATATCCTGATACGGCAAGCACTGTTTCTGTTTCGGTTAGCGAACCCATTAACAGAACATCCAAGTACCAATGGCAGAAAAAAGGCGAAGAAGGCTGGACGGACATTAAAGGTGCAACGTCGGAGCAATATAGGTTTACCAATTCCGGTTATGGCCAGGCCGGAGAATATCGTTGTAGGGTCAATTATGTTTACAATGATACTGAAAACAATGCCGCCTATTACATCACCACATATTCGGATGTCTTCACAGTTGAATATGTAATGCGACAGGCACAGATGATTTCTTTTGCTGCTGATGATAAATCCAAAACAGTTTCTATTACGCTCAAATCAAAACACAAAAATCATTTTTACGCGCCGACTGGTACAGTGACTTTCCGAATTGAAGGAAAGGGTTATGATCAGACTTTCACTGCAGCTTTAAAACCCAACACGGAAAATTATACTTCGACGGCTACCTTGAACTTGGCAAGTACGGGTGAGGATGAATATGGTGCTAATTTGATGATGGGAGCCTACAGAATTTCCGCATTTTATTCCGGCAGCCGTGTGTTCCAGGCTTTGGATGTAGAAGAAAAGGTATATTACGTTGTGGAAAATTCCGAAGGATATTTCTTGAACCTCGACAAAAATTCGTATTATTATGGTGATCCCATCAAATTTGAATTGCTGCATGTATACTCCGCTGGAGAAAATCAAGTTGTTGTGGAACCTGTAACGAACGGTGCCGAATACAAATTCTACTACAAGAATCCGAAGAATGATCCGATTTGGCTGGAAGATCCTTCGTTCAAACTTGGCGACAAGAATTTTGCGTCGACAAGAACAGGAACTATTTTGGTTGAAGTCTATATAAACTCTGTTATGGTAGAATCATGCAATTTCCGGGTTGAACCTCGTCCTATTACTATCGGGTTCGAAGGAGAGTTCTTCAAAGTTTACAGAAACGTATCACCGGTTGAACTGGACGATTTGGTGGTCAAAGAAGGAAATTTGGCTTTCGGTGATACTATAGGCAATCTGAATCTGAAAATTACCTATTGTGATCATCTGGAGAAAGAGATAGTAATAAACAATGAAACTTTGCCTGGTACCTATCAAGTTAAAGTTGCTTCTGGGAATACACCAAATTATACTGTTAAAGGTGAATCTACTAATTTATATATTATGGGTCCCAGGTATGATTTGACCATTATCTCGGAAAAACTGGACGGCGAAATCGTGGGAACGGTAGAACTCGTTATGCCTTCAAGCCTGAAACTTGACAAAGGCACTGCAGTTACTGCGGCTACTACCAATGTCAACAACCAATGGCATGAGGCGTCAGTGATTCCGGGAGGAACGGATTTACTTTTTAAGGCAACTCCGCAAGACGGATATCGTGTAGTAAGCTGGACAGTAGAAACGCCAAACGTACCACCAACTACTTACATGGCGGATTCCAATTTATTTACTTACAAAACCTTTGCCAGCAATACCGTCGTGAAAGTCAAGTTTGCTTATGCGCAAAACAAACTCTATTACGCTTCTTCCAGCGTTGGAGGCTCTGTATTTCCGAAAGATTCCGGTATCAAGAGCGGCAGTGTTGTGCAGCCGGGAGCGACCTTTACGTTCCTTGCCGAACCTGCGCCAGGATACCATTTTGTAGAATGGATTCTTTCCGGCAATACAAAATCCAATTTTAAAGGTACAATCGATCCTGATACAGGAAAATATTCCACAACTATTACCATGGGTTCTAAAGATACCGTGCTGACTGGTGTATTCGAAAGAGACAGTTACACCCTTGCTCTTTCGGAGGGGCTTGTGGCGAGCTATACAACACGGGATGATACCGGAAACCAAGTAACAAAAACTGATGAAGGAAGCATAACTCTTCGCGGTGACACGGAAATCACGGTTGCACCAAAGCCCGGTTACAGTGCTGCTTTGGGCGAATGGCTTGTTAACGGGAAAAGTGTTGGAACCGGACTTGGGAGCTATACGTTTGTTTTGAAAGAAAACACCACCGTTCAAGCACCTGTTACACGTGGATCTTACAATGTATCTTTAGAGATATCGCCTAAAGATGCGGACAACAAAGTAAAAGCTACTGCGAATGGCATTGTTACTGATTTTTCCGGTGGGAAAAAGATATCCGGCGGTACAAAGCTGGTATTTACTGCACAGCCGGCACGCGGATACATATTCGACCACTGGAAAATCAATGGAAGCGAAGCGGGAACAGATTCAGTTCTGACGGTGCCATATTTGACCCAGGATATTTCGGTTGAAGGCGTCTTTGTTACTGACCCGGTTTATCATACTGTTACCATCACAGCAGGTAATAACGGTTCCCTCGAATATATCGTCCGTTATTTGGGAGAAGGAAACGAAAGCAGTTTTAAGAAAAAAGTAGATGCAGGCATAACTGTTCAACTAAGTGTATATTCAGAAGATGAATTGTCTATTATAGCTTTGCCTGACGATGATTATATGCTGCGCAGTTGGATGGTTAACGACGAAATAATTGACAAAGACACTGAAAATAATGTTGTTGACATAGCTGTAGACTATGCCAACAGAACGCTCTCATGCTCGAAAATTACAGGCGATGTCAATATTAGAGCACGATTCGTACCGGTGAGTGTTTCTGAACTTAATTTCTCAGCATCAGGAGTTGGCCTTATTTCAGCTTCATATGACGGTAAAGAAATCACCAGTGGTACATTAATTAGCAACGGTAGGAAACTGGTGCTTACGGCAGAGCCGGTACACCATCCTGCGGTGAGCCGTATGGTTGATTATTGGACTTACAACGGTGAAATCATAAGGAATGAAGACGGTACACCGTTTGTTGGTGAAGTTATTGAAATAGATGCGTTTTTTGGAGAAAGCACGGTGGATTACGAGGTATTTTTCACAGAGCTTGTGGAACATGAAATAAAAATTGATGTAACCGATGCTGATGTTAATTATGCTGCCAGTCCGTCTACATATTCACGAAAAACTGCGGACTCCGGCAATGTGCATTATGCTCGACAAGGTAGTAAGATTACTTTGGTTGTAACACCGTATGAAGGATATCTTTTAAAATTAATTACTGTAAACGGTACTCAATATCAACCTGATGAAGATGGAATATTCCGGTTAACCATTCCAAGTTTGTCGGAAGACCTTGACATTACAGCATATACAACATACCTTCACATAGTATCAATTACACCGAAGGATGTTTCGGTTGTAAAAGGAGAATCTCTTGAATTTACGGCAACGGTTTGGGGCATTGACAATCCGCCGCAGGATGTCATTTGGAGTATTAGCGGCAATACAAGCAACGGCACATATATCGATAGCAGCGGCAAATTGACTGTTGGAGAAGATGAAACTTCAACAGACCTGATAATAAAGGCAACATCTGTGGCAGATCCGGATGCGTCATCAGAGGCAACTGTAACGGTAATAACCTTGTACACGGTAAGCTTTAATAAAAACGGGGGAGATACCAATGCTAATCCGGAAATTATGACTGTGGTTGCCGGAGAAAGTCTGAAGACTCTTCCACAAAATCCTACGCGTTCAGGCTATACCTTTGAAGGCTGGAATACTGAAGCTGATGGAAGAGGTATGAGCTTTACGGAAAATACGCCTGTACTTTCGGACATAACCGTATATGCCCAATGGAAGAAGAAATCCTCTAATAAAGGAGGCTCCGGTGGTGGAACCGGCTCTTCGTCAGGAGACAGCAATTCATCGGAAAATGGTTCTTCATCCGATGACATAACTTCTCCGGAAGACAATATTCCTGCATTAGACGGCAACGAAGTGATTGCTTCCGATGGTACGGTAACTGTCATATCAACAATTTCTTCTACAGTAGATGAGAATGGCAAAGCAACAGCTGAAGTTACGAATGAACAGATGAACAGCGCCGTAACTAAAGCTGTTACGGAAGCGAAGCAGAAGGACAGTAAAGCAATTGTCGAAATTAATGTAGAAGCTCCTGCAGATTCGGAAACAGTGGAAATCGTTATTCCGAAAATAATCTTAGAATCAATCGTTGCTAGCGGTTTGGAGGCCTTTACAATATCAACTTCTATTGCAGATATTACCTTTGACAGAGATGCTTTGAACACTGTAGCATGTGACGAAGAGAGCAATATAGTAATTACAGTATCGAGGGTAAATGCGGAAAATCTCAGTGAAGAAGCAAGAAAGGTAATAGGTGACAGACCTGTATTTGATTTGAGTGTCACCAGCGGAGACAAGGTCATCTCTCAGTTTGGCGGATACGTAACAGTCACTGTTCCATATACCGCAAAAGCTGATGAGGACATAAACGCCATTGTCATCTACCACATCAATGGAGAAGGCAAGCTGGAGGTTGTGAAAGACTGCGTTTATGACCCGTCAACAGGCACTATAAGCTTTACCACAAACCAATTCTCAAGGTATGCGGTAGGCTATAACAAAGTAAGTTTCAAAGATGTGCCGGAAAATGCATGGTACAGCAAAGCGGTTACGTTTGTAACTGCAAGGAGTATTGCTTTGGGTACCGGCAACGGCAACTTCAGTTCGGATGAGAAGCTTACCAGAGGACAATTCATAGTAATGCTGATGAACGCATATGGAATAGCACCCGATACAGATTTCCAGGACAATTTTGCAGATGCAGGAGACACCTGGTATACAGGTTATCTCGCAGCAGCAAAACGTCTGGGCATATCCAGCGGTATTGGAAACAATATGTTTGGACCTGAAAAAGAGATTAGCCGTCAGGAGATGTTCACTCTTTTGTATAATGTTCTCAAGACTTTAGGAAGACTTCCTAAAGCGGACTCGACTGGAAAGTCTCTGTCATCCTTCCAAGATGCGGATGACATAGCACCTTGGGCGAAAGAGGCTATGACATATTTTGTAGAAGCAGGCTTTATAAGCGGCAGCAACGGCAAGCTTTTTCCAAACGATAGCACAACCAGGGCACAGATGGCTCAGGTGCTGTACAACTTGTTCGTTAAATAAACATTAGGATATATTTCACTTTAAAAACGGGCTGTCAAAGAGGTAGTCATTCTGAGTAAATTGAGTTGATCAAAAGTAGATTTCTCGGAATGTGAGCTCCATGATTTGGCAGCTCATTTTTTAATTTATTTTTTATAAAAATCAATGGAATTTTATGATATTATTAAATAGAGTTATTAATCATTTTTTTTTGATTTATAAGACTTAGTTTGGGTATAGAACTTATGGGCTATGAATGCGAGGAGGATGCAATATGAAGAAGTTAAAGATTGTAGATGGAATACACATGCTTACCATGAATGTTGAAGATATTCTGTTTGAAGGGATATGGGAGCTTGCAAACGGAGTAACTCTTAATTCCTATATAGTTCAGGGAGAAAAGACTGCAATAATTGACGGTGTGATTGGATGGGACGGAATACCTGAAACTCTTTATAAAAATTTGGGAGATATAGGTGTTGATCCAAAGAATATTGATTATTTGATTGTTAATCATATGGAACCGGACCATTCGGGCTGGATTTCAAACTTTAGAAAAATTAAGGATGATTTTACGGTGATTTGTACTGACAAAGCAGCAAAAATGGTGGCATCCTTCTATGGTGAGGACAAGATAAAGGTTGTCAAAGAGGGGGATACTCTGGACCTTGGAAACGGAAAGGTACTAAGTTTCCATCCGGTACCGAACGTTCACTGGCCGGACACGATGTACACCTATGAAAGAAGTACAAAAACCCTCTTCTCATGCGACATGTTTGGAACATTTGGCAGGATGGAAGAGCATTGTTTTGATGACGAGCTGACACCTGAAGAGGTGGACTTCTTTGAACTTGAGGGAATGAGATATTACTCCAATGTAATGGCAACTTTCACACCCAGTTTGAAAAAGGCAATTGAAAAGGCAAAGGAGCTGGAAATAAATGTTATAGCACCCGGCCACGGTCCGGTTTATAGAAAAAATCCGCAAAAAATTATCGATGATTATTCCAGGTTTGCCCTTTATGCAGAAGGGGCGGGCAAAAATGAAGTCACTATATTGTGGGGCTCTATGTATGGAATGACTGCGAAAGCAATTGATCACGTTGAGAATATACTCAAAAGGGAAGGAGTCAAATATAACAAGCTGCAGATGCCCCTTGCAAGCGAAAGTGAAATGGTTGCAACCGTGTTTAGGTCTGCAGGGGTAATTATTGGAGCGCCTACTTATGAGTACAAGCTTTTCCCGCCGGTTGCAGCGGCTTTGAATGAGCTTGGCAGAAAGAGGATTACGGGTAAGACTGCATTCAGATTTGGGTCATACGGATGGTCCGGCGGCGCAGAGAAGGAGATTGCTGAAATAATCGAAAGAAACAATATGAAATGGAACTTCATCGAATCTGTAGAGTTTGAAGGAGCACCAAAGGACGAACACCTTGCCAAGGTGGAGGCAAGAGTATTGGAGTTTATAAAAAAGATGAGGGAGAAGGTATCGGAATAGTAATATTGACACAATATATTGTATATGATAATATTGGATTGACTAAATATTGTTGTTGCAGGTAAATGTCATTGACAGTTTAAAGGGTAAGCAGATGAAATTCCTGTACGGTCCCGCCGCTGTGATGGTGAGACATTCAGGGCATGAGTATTTTGCTTACAGCAGCCTCTTGACGCTTGTCGGGAGGTTTTATTATCTGTAAAATCTACAATAAACTCAGTTTAGGAGAAGGTGCGAAGTCGAATGATAACAAAAATCAGAAAGAGAGATGGAAGGGAAGTACCTTTCAATATTGAGAAGATAACTAATGCAATATTCAAAGCGACAAGAGCTGAAGGAGAGGAAAACTATGCACAAGCCATGGTTCTGGCGGAAAAAGTGGTGGAGCAGCTGCATGAAGAAATGGATAGAAAAGTCCCCGGTGTTGAGGAAATTCAGGATATTGTTGAAAGAGTTTTGATTAAAGAAGGGCATGCAAGAACCGCCAAGGAGTACATACTGTACCGTGCCGAGAGGACCCGCGTAAGGGAAATGAATACCCGGCTGATGAAAATATATGAGGAATTGACTTTTAAAGAATCCAAGGATAATGATTTGAAGCGGGAAAACGCCAACATTGACGGCGACACCGCTATGGGAACCATGCTTAAATACGGTTCTGAAGGAGCAAAGCAGTTTTGTGAAATGTATATACTAAAGCCCGAACACGCAAAGGCTCATAAAGATGGGGATATTCACATACACGATTTGGACTTTCTTACCCTTACCACTACATGCTGTCAAATTGATGTGCTGAAGCTTTTTAAAGACGGCTTTAGTACAGGGCATGGACATTTAAGAGAGCCAAACGATATTCACAGCTATTCAGCTCTGGCATGTATAGCTATTCAGTCCAATCAAAATGATCAGCACGGTGGGCAAAGCATACCGAATTTTGATTACGGAATGGCTCCGGGTGTTGCAAAAACCTATTCAAGACTTTACAAGCAGAACCTGGCCAAAGCTTTGGAATTATTGTCCGGAAATAAAGATGCATCGGCATTGGTTAACACTGTTTCAAATAGAATTGCAGAAGAGGACAAAGTTTATCCGACGCTGGTTCCTAATGAAAGGTATGTGGAACTGGAGAGAAAATATCTTATGGAATTTATACCGAATGCTGATATCGTTTATAAGGCACAGACCTTTGCTGTTGAAAATGCGCAGGCAGAAACCGACAGGAACACGTATCAGGCTATGGAAGCTTTCATTCACAACCTGAACACAATGCACAGCAGAGCAGGGCGCAGGTACCTTTCAGCTCCATAAACTATGGAACGGATACTTCTCCTGAGGGAAGACTGGTTATTAAGAATATCCTTCTGGCGACCGAAGCAGGTCTTGGCAATGGAGAGACCCCTATATTTCCTGTACACATATTCAAGGTTAAAGAAGGGATAAATTACAATCCGGAAGATCCAAACTATGATATGTTTAAGCTTGCCTGCAGAGTAAGCGCCAAAAGACTGTTTCCGAACTTTTCATTTTTGGATGCTCCGTTTAACCTTAAATATTACAGGCCTGACCGCCCTGAAACAGAGATAGCTACATGGGCTGCAGAACAAGGGTCATAGGCAATGTGTACGATCCATCCAGGGAAATAGTAAACGGAAGGGGAAATTTGAGCTTTACGACTGTAAATCTGCCCAGAATTGCGTTAAACAGCAATAAAGACATCAATATATTCTTTGATGAACTGGATAAAATGATAGATTTGGTAATTGATCAGCTTTTGGAGAGGTTTGAGATACAGGCCCGAAAGAAGGTTAAAAACTATCCTTTTCTGATGGGGCAGGGAATATGGCTCGATGCTGACAAGCTCGGATGGGAAGATGAGGTCAGGGAGGTGCTGAAACACGGAACTCTCACGGCCGGCTTTATCGGATTGGCAGAATGTTTAAAGGCTTTGATAGGCAAGCACCATGGCGAATCCGAAGAAGCACAGGAGCTGGGACTCAAAATTGTAGGGCACATGAGAAAACGTATGGACGAAGCCAGCAAAAAATATAATATGAACTTTACCCTGATTGCGACTCCCGCTGAAGGTTTGTCCGGCAGATTTATTAAGATGGACAGGGACATATTCGGTTCCATTGAAGGTATCACCGATAAGGAATATTACACAAACAGTTTTCATGTTCCGGTATACTACGAAATTGGTGCTTTTGACAAGATAAGGATAGAAGCTCCTTATCACGAACTTACCAATGCCGGACATATCACATATGTTGAGGTGGATGGAGATCCAACACAAAACGTTAAAGCTTTTGAGAAAATTATTAGAGCAATGAAAGAAGCAGGTATCGGCTACGGCTCCATCAACCACCCGGTGGACAGGGACCCGGTATGCGGATTTACCGGAATTATCGGCAATACATGTCCTTCCTGCGGCCGGGAAGAGGGGGATGTCAAGTTTGAAAGGATAAGACGTATTACCGGATATCTTGTGGGTTCGGTTGAAAGATTCAATGATGCCAAAAGGGCCGAGGAACGCGACAGGATAAAACATATGTACTTCTGAGAATAGATAATTCTATTCTATTTCCTAAATGGTGATTTTGATGGAAACTTATATTAGAATTTCAGGAATAATTAAAGAGTCAATTGTGGATGGTCCGGGAATACGAATGGTGGTTTTTGCCCAGGGCTGCAGGCATAAATGCCCTGGCTGCCACAACCCGGAAACCCACTCTTTTGATGGCGGTACACTGGTCACAGTTGATTTTATACTTGAGCAGGCAAAAAAGAATCCTTTGCTGGATGGCATTACCCTTAGCGGAGGCGACCCCTTTGAGCAGGCTGAAGCCTTTGCTGTTTTAGCTCACGAAGCAAAAAAGCTAAACCTTGATATTGTGACTTATACCGGTTACACTTATGAATATATTTTGGAGAATGCATCAAGAAACAAGGGCTGGGATGCATTGCTTGATGAAACGGACATACTGGTGGACGGCAGGTATGAAGAGAGCAAAAAAACCTTCTTTTGAAATTCCGGGGGTCAGAAAACCAGAGAATAATTGATGTTAAAAAGTCAAAAGCTGAAAGCAGAATTGTTCTCATGGATTAATATTTGGATTGGCATATTAAAATCGGTAATTTGAGGGGTGGGTTTAAAATGTGGTTCTGGATAATAATGTTCTTGTGCAATCTGATGATACCGGTTGTTATGATTGTAGTCGGTTATATGATGTATAAACATACACCGAAGAAAATAAATGGAATCTATGGGTATAGAACCGTAAGGTCAATGAAAAATGATGACACTTGGAAGTTTGCCCATGATTATTGTGGAAGACTCTGGTTTAAACTGGGGTTTATTTTGCTTATTCCCACAATAATCGCTATGATTCCGTTTGTTCAAGGCAGTATAGAAGTTGTTGGAATAGTGACTGTGATAGTTCAAGGGGTTCAAGTCTTGGTTTTGATTGGGTCTATATTTCCGGTAGAATCTGCATTAAAAAAGAATTTTGATGATGATGGGAACAGAAGGTAGTTTTCTTTTGGCTCTACGAAGAGTAAAATCCGCATAAATTCACCATATTTTGCGGGCCGTGGGTGTGAATTCTACAGTGTAAAAATATTTTCCCTGATTGAAGGGGAGGATAAGCAGTAAGAGGTGTAAATTTGTGAAAAGAATTAAAGTTGCGGCAGGAGTTATTGTAAATAGTGGCAAAGTTTTAATTACCAGGCGTGCGCCAAAGGAGAACTTTGCCGGTGGTTGGGAGTTTCCGGGCGGAAAAATTGAAATTAATGAAACTCCCGAACAGTGTCTTGTTCGAGAGCTTAAAGAAGAACTTGATATAGTTGTTTCCGTTGGGAAATTTTGTGCCGAAGCGGACTATGATTACGATGATATCAGCATTAATCTAATTGCTTATTATTGCACTATAGTTGAGGGGGAAATTCGGATGTCTGTACATGACAAGTACAAGTGGATTGAAATAAGTGATTTGCTAAAATATGAACTTTTACCTGCAGATATTCCTATAGCAAAAAAGGCTATAGAGGAAAGCAAAGGTTGAATATAGAAATATTAGGAAAGGCGCTTAAAAAATGATAGGGAGATTCGACGATGAAGCAGTGGTACGAAAAATTATTTGAGAATTACGGAGAGCAGTATGATAAAGAGGAATTTACTCAAGGGACTAAAGGTGAATGTGATTTTATCGAGAAAGAGCTTAATTATGATAAATCTTTAAAGATTATTGACGTTGGCTGCGGGACGGGCAGACATGCTATAGAGCTTACCCAAAGAGGTTATTCCGTTACAGGGTCCGTTACAGGGATTGATTTATCCGAAGCTCAGTTAGAAAGAGCCAGAGAAAAAGCTGAAAAATTGAATCTTAAAATTGAGTTTTTAAAGCATGATGCCAGGAACCTTCCTTTTGAAAATGAGTTTGACGCAGCCATTATGCTTTGTGAAGGCGGATTTTCTTTGATGGAAACCGATGAGATGAATTTTGAGATATTAAAGAGCGTCACTAAATCGTTAAAGAGCCCTGCAAAATTCATATTTACTACTCTTAACGGCCTATATCCTTTGTTTCACTCTGTCAATGATTTTTATGCAGCGGGTGAGAACAAAGAAGGCGCGCATTACAAAAGCAAGGGCTTTGATTTAATGACCCTGAGGGACTACAATGTTACTACCTTTACTGATGATGACGGAAATGAACATGAAATTGAGTGCAATGAAAGATATTATATGCCGAGCGAGATAAATTGGCTTTTGAAATCCTTAGGTTTTAAGAAAATTGATATATTCGGGGCGAAAATCGGGGCCTATTCAAGAGAAGATAGACTCACTACAGAAGATTTTGAAATGCTTGTGGTAGCCGAAAAATAGTTTGGGCAAAAAAAGTCGAGATATCCTTCCGAGCAAAATGCTACTATGTAATTGTCGGAGGTGAACAAATGAGGGAACAAGTACTTGCTGTGCAGCGAATGCAGGATTATATCGAAAACCATCTTCATGAAGAGATTACGCTTGCAGATTTGGCAAGAGTGTCGCAGTTTTCTCCCTGGTATGCAAGGAGATTGTTTATTCAGTGGACCAATCTTACCCCGGCAGAATATATCCGCAGACTGCGTCTGAGTAAATCTGCACTCCGTTTACGAGACGAGAACTGCCGTATTATTGATGTGGCGCTGGATATGGGATTTGGTAGTGTAGATGGTTATCAGAGAGCTTTTGCCCGGGAATTTGGTTGTAATCCGAAGCAATATGCCGAAAATCCTGTTCCTCTCTATTTGTTTAAACCTTACAGCGTGAAATCTCGCTATCTTGGAAGGAGGAATGAATCGATGGAAAAGGTAAAAAATGTGTTTGTTCAAGTAACCGAAAGGCCTGCCCGCAAGGTCATTATAAAACGCGGAATCAAGGCATCTCATTACTTTGAGTATTGCGAAGAAGTCGGCTGCGATGTTTGGAGTTTGCTTACAAGTATTAAATCCATCAGCGGAGAGCCGGTATGTATGTGGCTTCCCGAGCGTTACCGCAAACCCGGAACAAGCGAATATGTGCAGGGAGTGGAAGTGCCTTTGGATTATGACGGCATTATTCCTGAAGGCTTTGACGTTATCGAGCTTCCTGCAGCAAAATATCTGATGTTTCAGGGAGAGCCTTTTGCGGAAGAAGACTATGAACAGGCTATCGAAGAAATATGGGAAGCTGAAAAGAAATATAACCCATCAGTTATTGGATATGTGTGGGATCAAGACAATCCGCGAATTCAATTGGAGCCTGTCGGCACGCGGGGATACATTGAGTTTCTTGCAGTCAAGCCTAAGTAAATAGAATTTATATTGGTGAAGGAAGCATAAAATTTTTGACGATTGGTCAGTATGGGTTACAATTGTAGCCAGTACTGGCCAATTTTGACTCTTGAAATGATTTATTATTTATTTTAAAAATTGCTATGGCATAAAAGCTGGAGTTTAAATATGCCGGAGTAAAATGAAAGGCAAACATAATCAAAGAAAGTGTTTAAGTATTTTCGTCAGAAGAGAATTATGTAATAGTTCAAATCCCAATGAATTGGCAAATCTTCAAGAGGAATTAGCATGTTCTGAAAGAGCGATTAGTCCCATATTGCAGTTGTTTCCTTTCTATTAAGGGCAGATTTGCAGGATTATTAGAATATTGATTTTCAGAAAGGTAAATGGTATAATAAAATTTAGGGCTTATTTGACTTTATAAAACTATCCCACTATATCATAACATACTTTAATCGAAAAGTCAATAGCTTTTTGAAAAATACTTGAATTTATTTTTTGGAGGTGATTCTGTTGGCGTTTGAGATTATGAATGTATTTTCATCATTGATACAGAAACAAGCAGTTGATGAAATTGTAAAATGTAATGAATTTACTTTGCGGTTTGGCCTGACGTTATCTTACCGGGATGCTGTTGAACTTGTCGAAACGAGAGCTGTTTCGCTAAAGAAGCATGGACGTATTGAATTTGGCGGCGGTGTGGTTGAAAAAATAATCAAGGAGTTTTGCGATTCTCCTTATATTTCTATGCTTAACTATGTTGAAACGCTTCATGAGCTGATTGAAATCTTTTACTCTTATAAAAATGAAACTCTGGATTTAATAAGCGATGATGAACTCATAAAGTTTATGAAAGATTCTTTTGATGGGAAATGTGAAGGTTCATTAGAACTGCTATCGGAACGGGAACTTGAAAAAATGGCTCGCAATTTGCGATACGGATATGCACCTGATTATTCGGATGATAATGAGTATGAAGAGGAGATTGAAGATGGCGAATATTGAAAAACGGCATATCATTAACAGGCATAATTTGAGTGGCGAATTCTATTTTACTTCTATTTTGCAAGAGGCTTATTCCTGTGGCCTATTAAGCGACTCTGATTTGGAAAATATTCAGATTCAGTGTGTTAGTCTTCTGGCATATAAAACCGAGAGATATAATATGGGAAAAAGCAGTTCTATAAGAGTCGAGACTGCCGAAAGCATTATGAAATCCAATTTTTATTCAATAGGTCTATATTTAAAAACTCTACCGGATCCGGACGATGCTGTATTTGAGCTAAAAACAGTGAATATTTCCGAACTGTATGAGAGGGGCAGAAAACTAATTAATATTAAATTTAAAACGGCAAGGCATATCTATAATATAGTTCAAAAGAATAGACTGGATACACCAAATCATTCTTATAATTCGACTCTTGGTGAAGATGGGATTGGGATTTTCTTTAAGTCATACAACATAGAGTATAAGGCACATGATTGTTCCGCTTCTATTGATTATCAGCTTTGTAATCCTGTCAATGATTTGGCTGGAGTGGAATTTATTCAAAAATATATTGAGAATTTATATTTTGAAAATGATTTTTGCAAGAATTTTGATAATGAGCGAATTCATCATCTGCTTAGCGGATATGATGAAAATTATGCGGAATTATTGATAAATATTTTTGAACAAGTATTAACAGCGGCTTTGGGATGTTCTTTGGCTGACCGGAGCATTAGGGAGCTTAGCATTACGGAAGAGGATATTTGGCGTTTATATGAAAAACTGAAAAAATACGATAATGATACACTGATGATGGCTATTAACAGCGCTGTAAACCATATATATGAAGAGTTGAATATTACAAACCATTCACTAAAAGGGTATATTGAAAAAAAGTTTGCCAAAGATTGTAACGAATATAGAGATTGCGCTAAAATTAAATACTCTCGATAAAGTATTCATAACACCAAAGAATCCGGATTTAGAAGCAAAAATCCACTTTGAAACGGGTATAAAAATGGACGATGAAGAGTATAGAGAGCTAATAGAAGAGCTGATTGAATGCAGATATACCTCTGACAAGTTGAAGCTTATAAAGGACAAGGTAAAATCTTTTGATGAACTTGAGGATGTATTGCTTGACGCACAGTTAAATGAAGAGGAATTTAATTTACTGCTTAACACTCTCGGAGATGTTGAACTTGCGGCAATGATTAAAAGGCATCCCTTTGAATCGGATATTCAAGCTGTAGACTTATCGGAAGAGGAACAGGCGGTACGATTGTATTTGAAAAATTATATGAACCGGATTTCAAATTGTAGACGGGAAAAAATTCTTCAAATTGCAAAACATCTTGTATAGGATTGATATCGTTTCGAAGAAGATAAATATTTGGTTGAGTTTAAAGGAGGGTGAAAATTTTAATATGGATGATTTTGCAAGAAGATTTGGCGGACTAACCAGAAAGCAGTATATTGAGCTTGCGTATGAAATATTTAAAAAATAAAGTGAGGATAGATATGGATTAGTTAGAGTAATTTTTATCAAATAAAAAGAAATGTTCTAAAGGTTATGGAAGATAGGGAGAGATCTACAAACCTAATCAATATAGTTGAAAGCCAGGATATGCGTGTCAGAAGAGAGACTTTCAAAATGTATTGCTTATGTACGCACAAATGGATATAATATAATTATAAAGAAGATTGCACTTGCTTGTGAAAAGGAGAGGTTTGCTTTGGCATCCAAATCAGCTAATTTATATGTAAGAATAGAACCGGAAGTAAAGGAACAGGCAGAGAAAATTCTTGCGGCCCTTGGCATTACTGCATCGAATGCAATCAATATGTTTTATAAACAGATTATTCTTCAAAGAGGGCTTCCTTTTGATGTAAAAATTCCATACACCAAACCACTGGATATAAGTACATTAACCGATGAGCAGGTGGATGCAGAGTTGGAAAAAGGATATGCCGATGTGGTAGAAGGACGATCAAAGTTGGCAAAGCAAGTGTTTTTAGACATTCGCAAGGATTATAATCTATGATGTACGAAATCAAGATATCCGCACAGGCGGAAAGGGATTTGCGCAGAATTTATGAGTATATTGCCTTTGAATTGCAATCTCCGATCAATGCAGCTAGTCAGTTAAATCGACTGGAAGAAGGAATCATGGGATTGGAGCATATGCCGGAGCGGTTTCGTGCTTATCAAAGGGAGCCTTGGAATAGCAGAGGACTTCGAATTATGCCGGTAGACAACTTTGTTGTACTGTATATTGTCGATAAAGAGAAGCAGGTTGTTTCCATTATCCGAATTATGTATGGCGGAAGAAATGTGGAAGAGCAGCTTAAGAATACGAAATTATAGCAAAATAAAAATCAGATTATCGGGCTTCTATCAGTAGAGTGGTGGAAGTCTTTTCATTCTCTTATACACAAAATTTTCAACATTCTCGATTTTTATTTGTGCTATTAATATTATTATTAGTGTTGTGCATTAAAAAGTAATAAATTGTATTACCAATAAAATAGCAAAACAAAAGCATAAGCAGACCAAATGTGGTAGTTTTGAATTGATA
>NZ_BAVR01000075.1 GCF_000521465.1 Acetivibrio straminisolvens JCM 21531 | reverse complement strand
CCTATTAATTTTACTGAATATCACTGCCATTTCCCATCCGGGATTATATTGACTCATCACCGTACGGAACCGTTCCATACGCATATTAAGCTCTTCTAAAGGTACCTGCTTTATCATAAACAACCCCCAATTCAAGTCGATAGTACAATATTAGCTTGTCAATTAAATTCATAAGGATTATATCACAACAGCTATAATATATGCTATATTTCTTGTTTCAAAACATAAAAAAAGCCAGCCTTTTTCAAGACTGGACTTTAACTCGCCGGAAAAATTCGAAAGATAAGGTGTATCTAGTATCCATCGCACTAAATGCTTTTATAAATTTTCGTTTCTCAGGGCATCAATTGGGTTATCCTTTTTTATTTTGCTCATGGAATACAGCATCGTTGAAAACACCACAATAAACACACTTCCAACAGTAATCACGATACTGTACCACGGAATAAAGAATTTTGCTTCCCATCCCTCGATAATACTTCGATAAATAAGGTAAGTCACGCCGATGGATACGGGAATACCATACATGAGCCCTTTTATTCCATACAGAAGGCACTCGTAATTCATCATTTTGTTAAACCCTTTTTGCGTCATGCCAATGGACTTTAACATTGCAAATTCACGGCGGCGAAGCGAAATATTCGTCGAAATGGTGTTAAACACATTAGCCAAGGCTATCAGGGATATCAAAATGATAAATCCGTATGAAAAGACATTGACAACAGTAACCACTGCCCGGCTTGCCTCTTTTGATTCTGCATAATCAAACAAGTTGACTGTCGAAAGTTTTTTGTCTTCCAAAGCACGGTATAATCTGTCGAAAACCACCCTATGGTCTTTTGTCTTAAAATACATCACCACATCGACATCACTGTTTTCTTCTCCTGATACTTCGGAAATTGCGCTAAAAGGATATATTAAAGTCAACCTATTGGATGAATTGCCGTATACCCCCAGGGGTGTATTGTCGGTAACAGCAATGATATTAAGCTTTTGGCCATCCACAGCCTCTCTATCTCCCAACTTTTCTATAACAATATCCTCTGCTTTTTTGTCAAATACATTGAAAGTATAAAATTTATCTTCAACATAAATTTTTACAAAGTCCACCAAAACAGCTCCCGGAATATCGGAATTACTATTCTTTTCACTGACAATGGAATTCTGCTTAAGGTACTCTTCATATGTTGCATCGTCTATAAAGGATATCACTATAGGAATATCGTAATGTCCCAAGTCCATGTCTATATGGTTTTCTCCGAATATTTTGTTGCAAAAATCCACATACTCCCTGTTTAATGATTCAGTTGAAATTCTTGCATATTCAATAACGCCGTAATTTGTATATCCATAGCTGCTATCGATAACACCATTTACTTTCGCCAGCTCTTCGTACAATTTATCAAAAGAGTATTTTTCTCTCATGTCCGGTGTAAAAGTATATATTATATCATAACCTGAATCGCTAATAACTGAATTGGAAGCTTCGGTAAGATATGCACAAAAGCTGCTTGCCGATATAAACAGCACAACACTCATAAAAAGCGAAACCACTGTGGTGCGGTACTTTTTCCTGTTGCGTTTGAAATTCTTGCTTGCAATCATACCTTCAAATCCAAAGAGCTTGTAGGTAAGCTTTGAGGTTTTGACCTTTTTGGCTTTAATTTTAATGTCGTTTGTCTGCCGGATGGCATCAATGGGCGATATTTTTAACGCACGTCTTGCAGGAAGATATGCGGAAATCAACACAGTAACAAAGCCAACCACCACAGCAACAACAACAGCTGCCAATGACACATCAAGGTCAAGCACAACACCGTAACCCACGTTTAAAAAAGACACAAACAAATCTTCTGTCAACTTTAGCGTTATCCCTATTCCCAAAACTCCAGCCAACAGTCCGAATGGTATACCTATAAGACTTAAGAAGCATGCCTCAAACAAAACACTTTTAAGCATCTGACGCCTGGTTGCACCGATAGATGCCAAAAGCCCAAACTGCTTGGTACGTTCACTTACTGATATGGAAAAAGCATTGTATATAAGAAGAATGGAACCGAACATTATAAGAGCAATTAATATCCCTGCAAGCCCGTATAACACTGCCCTGAAGGATCCGTTATCTATAACTCCGCTAAACTCTAAAAGATCATCGTTGATTCTTCGTGCATGTTCTTGAAATTTCTCATCCATGAAACCCGTAATATTTCCCATTTTCTCTAATTTAATATAGGCATCATAATCATCAGCACCCGAACCATTCTCTACTGTCAAAGCAGTATATCCCGGTGCGATATAGGGCTCAAATCCCGGGCGCTCATAAAAGCCTACCACATTGAAAGTACGTTGTTCCCTGATTATTAATTCTTCTGTCTCACCTCCGTCTTTCTCGTGCAAATAGGCATTGTTCTGGTTGAGCTTAAAACCGTCGGAAATCCTGTCTCCAATAGAAAGTGACAGAGTATCTCCAATTTCAAATTTCACGCCGCCGTTGGTTTCCACATGCTTCGGCAGGATAATTTCAGACCCGTTCTCCGGCATTCTTCCTTCTATCAAGTAAACAGGCATTGATTCCTTAAATCCTTTTCCCATCGCCCCTACAAACAAATATGGCTTATATTCGTTCTGAGAGCCTTTAAGCCATGCATACCCAACTTTTTGGAGCCATATTAACGATTTGACTTCTTTATCTTCCAGCAAGTCATTAATCTGTTCTCTACTCACATCAAATACTGCGCCATGCCAGTCTCCGTCCTGTGCAATAACCATATCCACCAAAAATCCTGCAAGCTTGACATGAAGCTGGTAACGGCCGTAATCATTGATGCGGACAGAATAATTCCAATGATTGTGACAAGGGTTCTTACTTTATTCTTGCTAAGTATTTTTAGCGTTAGCCTGTAAAAAATGTTCATTGACGCATCACCTCGTCACGAATAATTTTTCCGTCCTCAATGGCAATAATCCGGTTTGCCTGCAATGCAATATTTTCATCATGGGTAATGACAATCACTGTTTGATTGTATTTTTTATTGGAGAGTTTCAAAAGCTCCACAATTTCCTGGCTGTTTTTCGAATCCAGGTTTCCCGTAGGTTCGTCCGCAAGAACAACCGAAGGAGCATTTATCAATGCCCTGCCAATGGATACCCGCTGCTGTTGTCCCCCGGACAACTGATTTGGCAAATGATTTTCTCTTCCCTTTAGATTCAAGGTGTTAATCAGTTCTTCCAACCGCTCGTTGTTCACTTTCCTTCCGTCCATAAGTACCGGAAGTGTAATATTCTCTACTACATTTAGCACAGGAATAAGGTTATAAAACTGATATATAAGCCCTACCTGCCGGCGGCGAAAAATTGCAAGCTGCTCGTCATTTTGAGCATAAACATCCTTGCCGTCCATAAAAACTTTGCCACCCGTAGGCTTGTCCACCCCGCCCAAAATGTGCAAAAGTGTGGATTTACCCGAACCTGACGGTCCGACAATTGCAATGAATTCTCCCTTTTTCACCGAAAATGAAACACCGTCCAATGCCCTGACCATGTTTTCTCCAGTGCCGTACGTTTTTGTCAAGTTTTCAACCCTCAATATCTCCATAGTTACATCAATCTCCTAATAATTTAGTTTATGCTTTAATTATACTCCGACAATGTGACAGGAAGGTGACTTTAAAATAACAAAAACGTCACTTAAGCAGCGCAAAAATTCATTACACAACTCCCTTATAAAACCTCACCGTAAACCTTGCGCCGCCGTCACGATTGTTTTGGGCTTTAACTGTACCGTTTTGACTCATTATTATCATTCTGGCCAAGGCTAGTCCTATTCCTATACTCTGTTCACCGGAATTTTTACCTTTATAAAATCTTTCAAAAAGGTGCGGCAAATCCTCCTTGTCTATACCCAGTCCATTGTCCGTAATCTCAATCTCGGTATAAATAGCATTTTCACATACCTTTACCGCTATTCTTCCGCCATTTGGAGTATGCTCCATACAGTTTTTCAGAATGTTTCCTATAGCTTCAACCGACCATGCCAAATCTCCAATAAAGGTTTCGCTGCCCTCCATCAATATATCAATTTGCTGTCCCCTAAGTTCCATAGGTATGGCAATTGGCTCTATGGCACGCTTTATAAGCTCTGCCACCGGCACGGTTTTTTGCTGAAAGCTGATCACCCCCGCATCAATCCTGGACATTTTGAGAAGTGCCGTAATCAACCAATCTATCCGCAGAAGCATTAATTCCAGTTCCTTTGCAATTTCTATCCTACGCTCATCGGAAAGCTTGGGTTTTAACAATAGCGAAACCAATATATTGATTGAAGTAAGCGGTGTCCTGATTTGATGCGAAATATCTGCAATGGAGTCGGCAAGAAATGTTTTATCCTTCTTTAATGCTTCAGCCTGTTCCCGAAGCCTTATCGTGAGCTTCGAAATCTCGCTTTCTAAAATTGCAAGCTCCCCCTCCGAATACTTGCCAAAGTCTATAGATTCCGCCCCATGGAGAACACCGTCAATCTCTCGGGTAAATTCCGCAATTTTGAGGTACCTATGATATGTTAAAACAAAATGGGTCAATGTAAACACAATACAAAGACACAATGAAAAAAGGCCAAGGACTTTATCGTGTAAAAACCCTATGCCTGTTGACACCACTGATAAAACAACAAAAACCCAAAGACCTTTTTTTATTTCAGGATTTCTAAAAAAGCTCACTCTAATCACCAACTTTATATCCCAGTCCGCGAACAGTCTTTATGAAAGTTGGGTTTTGCGGATCATCTTCAATTTTTTCCCTCAAGCGCTTTATATATACCGTAAGGGTATTGTCGTTCACAAATTCACCGGCAATATTCCAGATTTCTTCCAACAGTCTGCTCCTAGACAGGACAGATCCCTTATTATTTAAAAAGACAAGAAGCAGGCGGTATTCAAGGGCAGAAAGGAAAACTTCCGAACCGTTTTTGGTGACAATCCCCCGCACTGTGTCAACTCGAATATTGTCAAGCTCTACTACAGCCCCTGTTTTACCTTTCCGCCTTAAGGCTTTGCGAATACGGGATAAAAGCTCTCTTGGGCGGAAAGGCTTTATAATATAATCGTCAGCTCCTATGTCAAGACCAGTAACAATGCTGTACTCATCATCCGAAGCTGACAAAAAAATAACCGGAATATCGTCATTCTCCTGTGCTGCCGCACATACTGCAAAGCCATTGCCGTCCTTTAAGGATATGTCCACCAAAATCAAATCATATTTGTTTGCACTCATCTTGCAGATAGCCTCATTCTGTCCACCGGCAGAATCCACATCAAAACCTTCGTCACACAAGTATTCTGTTAAATTGGTTACAATATTTTTATCATCTTCAACTATCAGTATCCTGGTCATCTTTTCACCCTCAAAAGTCAAGGACCTTAGCCGGAAGCCAAAGTCCTTGATTTTCTCACCTATTTTTTATCCTTGTTATTTAAACGGCAGCTCAGATATACTGCGCAAAAGATATCTTTTCAGAATTGTCAAATCCGTTGAATTTATAGCTCCGCTCAAGTTTACATCTGCTGCTTCCTCGTTAATTTCATTAACCAAGCCTATCAAATATCTCCTCAACATCGCAACGTCACTCGAGTTAACCTTTCCATCCCCGTTCACATCACCGTACAGGATAGCATCAGTTGGCTTTGGAGATGTCGCTGTCGGCGTAGGTGTTGCAGAAGGAGTTGGAGTAGGCTTTGTTGTCGGATTGTCGGAAAGCTGGCTTATTGATATACCGTTTTTGCCAAGAGGAATCTTGTGGTCCAAACCGATAAACTTTCCGTCGTCCGTTTTCCAAAGAACCGGATATAAGTAGTTGTCGTACTTGTTGTCATTCCACTTAAGGTCTCTTCCTCCCGGGAACGGTGTTCCTTCATCACGGGTAAAGAGTCCCCCGGTATCTGCCGAGTCGATGTTTATGCACCAGAAGGTATGATGCAGTTTGAATTTGTTTTCCAGTATATAATCTCTTATGGACCTCAGATACTTCAAGTTGAGGTCAAGAAGTTTATCGCCGCCTTCGGTCAGACCTCCCCATTCACCGAGAAGCAGTGGTGATATTCCTTTCTCCATGATAAATGCCCAATTGTCTCTCCAGCATTCTTCATACAGTATTCTCTTTGCTTCTTCATCACTAGCCGTAACAAAAGGACCTTTAAACCATTCTTGCTCATAAACCAACGGACCATAATCATGAGGTGAATAAACAAGCTGAGACTGATATTTTCCAAGGTCAATCGGATAATCCCTTACACCTCTTAAATTACCGCCCCACCAGTTGCCGTAGTAGTCATTGTTCCTGTCCACGGGCTTGTATCGAAGGTTTCATCGTCCCAAACTCCGTCTTTAGGATACATCTCTACACCTTCAACAAATATTAATACATTCGGATGTACATCCAATATTGCCAAGCAGTCTCTTGCGCCACTCTCTTCCAGTTGTTCGGATGATTTGAGTTATCCCATATAGCACTTTGAGCTTTTATTTTTACATTACCGGTATTGGTATGGGGCTCATTTTTGAGGTCAAATCCGATTATCGTGTCGTCGTTTTTATAATGCTCGGCCACCCATACCCAGGCCTTTTTGAATATTTCCTCTGTTATTGTACCGTTATACCAGAGAGGATATGTGTGTCCCTGGTTGTCCGTCTCAGCACTGTGAACATCAAGTATAACCTTGATTCCGACTCTTTTGAAGTTTTCCAACATAAAATTAAACAATTCATAGCTGTTCAATCCCGCCAAAGCCGGATTGTTATAGCTTGTATCGGTTGAAGGCGGATATACACCCTGGCTCCATGCATAGAGCAAATCCGTCGCAATTGGCATTCTAACTACATTTATACCTTTATCCGCAACCATCTCAATATCTGCAATAATATCGCTATGGTATGAATCCAAAAGCATTCTCTCTCTACAATTGAATCCGAACCAGTTGGCTCCTGTTATCCATACTTTATTGCCGTACTTGTCAACAATGTTCGTGCCTTCTACATGCAACCAATCGTCATCCGGTTCTGCCAAGTCAACATATGACGTGTCTGCAGCTGTTTGCATACCGGGTACCATTAATAATGTTGCTATCATTATTAATGCAATTGATAAACCAACAAACTTTTTCATTACCTTTTTCCTCCTAAGCTAAACTGATAAATTTAAAATTAAGATTTACAGGCAGCATTTTTTCTATAAAGAGTTAAACCTGTCACCTCCATGAAATATTAAATTTAACAAGTATATGTAATAAGTATTATTTGATTAATACTTGTTTGTAAACTGTTTTTCCAATCTTATCATATCATATTATTTTTTCAAATACAATAAACTAGTGATTATAAACCTTTATTCCATAAGCACCATTCAATAAGCCTTTTAAATCCAAAAAGTGAAAAGAGGCACAGTCCTCTGACCATGCCTAAAACTGAAATAAAATTATTCATCGACCTTATTTCTCTATACCAATTGGCTTTATTCCGTACAATGGCTGTATTGGCTCAACTCCGTACTTAATTACAACTATAGGGCCTACTCCGTATTTTAAAGTAATTTCCGGTTCGTCAATCACTACTCCATATTTAACAACCGGTAGTGAAGGATTGAATGTGTAGTCTTTCTGACACTCGATTCTGAATGTAGATCCTCCTGTCATTTCCATGAGTTCCTCATCGGTCAACTCTCTGCCAATGTTGGATTTCTTTAATTCTGACATAATTTCACCCCCCTTTAAGTTGTTTTTTATACTATTCTTCTCAAAAGGCCGGCTTTATTAATGCCAAAACCATATATATTCCTATTGAGAAGATATAGCCCGTTTTTATGATGGTGCTTTTATGATACTATAGTGTTTTCTGTCTGCTTCCACATTTCAAAATAATAACCTTTTAAGTCCATAAGTTCTGTGTGGGAACCGCTTTCAACTATTTCTCCATGTTTTAGCAAATATATATTGTCACAGTTTACTACAGTACTCAACCTATGGGCTATTATAATAACCGTAAGATCATCTTCAAAGCTGTATATTGCGTTTTTGATATGGTTTTCGGTAATGCTGTCAAGATTGCTCGTTGCTTCGTCAAGTATCAATATATCCGGTTTTTTAATGAGTGCCCTTGCTATTGCAAGCCTTTGCTTTTGACCTTCAGAAAGATTTGCGCCGCTTTCATTCAAAAAAGTGTCATATTTTTGAGGCAACTCCTCTATAAAATCATGGGCATTTGCCATTTTAGCCGCCTTTACCATTTCATCCATGTCTACATCTTCGTTTCCCAAGCAAAGATTTTCTTTTACAGTTCCGCTGAAAATAAACACATCCTGGGAGACAAAAGCTATTTTCTTTCGAAGTACATCAAGGCTTATATCTTTAACACTGTGTCCGTTTATCAAAACATCTCCCTTTTCCGGACTGTAAAAGTTCATTAAAAGCTTTGCCAAAGTGGTTTTCCCGGAGCCGCTTTCTCCCACTATTGCTATCTTTTTTCCCTGGGGTACGGTTAAATTTATGTTTCTTAACACAGGCTTTTTTACCCCGTAGCGAAAATCCACATTTCTAAACTCAATATCTCCTTTTAATGATACGATTGAATCATTACATTCTTGTCTTAAATCCTTTTCACATGTGAGTTCCAGTATTTCTCCCAGCCTGTTGGAAGCCACTACAGCCGTTTGTATCAGCGGCTGCAAATCAATTAAGTTTCTCACAGGTGTAAGAAAATATGCCAAAAGTGCATTAAAAGCAAGGAGTTGTCCTCCGCTCATATTTCCTTTGATGACATTGTATGCACCGGCCCAAAGTATAACAATGCTTCCGAACCCTGCAACAATCCCCGTCAGTGAAGAAAGATTTATATGAAGCATTCCTTCTTTAAAAGAGCTTTTCATTACAGCTTCAATTTTATTTCGAGTACTTTTTTCCGTTTGCTCCTCGGCGCTAAAGGATTTTATAGTCTCAATTCCCTTTATGGATTCTACCAGCGCCGAAGTTAATTTTGCATTCTCCTCCATTATTCTTCTGTTGGCATTTTGAATGGGCTTGTTAAATACGGTCACAATTATTCCATACAGCAATATAACGATAAAAGAAATAATAAACAAGAAAGAATTTTGCATGTATAAAAGAATTCCTCCGGCAATTGCCATAACAGTATCAATCATTATAGTAAGGGTTGCACCGGAAATTGCCTGGCGTATTTTTGAAGCATCCATGAATCTTGAGATTATCTCCCCCACCTTTCTGGAATTGAAAAAATTCATGGGAAGCTTCAATACATGGGAGTAATACTCCATCATTATTGATTTGTCAATGCTCATGCTAAGCTTTGTAATAAGGATGCTTCTATAATAATTAAGGAATACCTGAAGCAAAAGCATAGCAGCAAATCCTATGGAAATCACATGAAGTTCGTTAAGTTTTTCAAATTTTATAAAGTCGTCAAATAAAAACTTTATATAAAAGGAACCTGCAAGACCTAAAGCTGTATATAAAAGGGAAGCAAAAAATATACTCAGCACAGTTCCTTTTAAAGGCTTGAGAAATCCGGTAAACTTTATGAGCATATTCTGGGTATAATCCCCTCTTTGAAAGTCTTCGCCGGGCTCAAGCAAAATAAGTCCTCCCGTCCATATTGAACAGAAATCGTCCATAGCATATTTGACAATTCCCTTGTCCGGGTCGGCAACCGTAATTACTCCATTTTTAATTGAATAAATCACTACAAAATGAGTAAGCCTGTCGTCAACTATTACATTAGCTATGGCGGGAAGTTTAAAATCCTTCATCAAGTCCTCTTTCGATGCCTTAAAACCTTTTGCCGAAAATCCCAGTTGCTTTGCAGCATGAATCAAGCCATAGGCATTTGTCCCCTCAGTATCGGTGCCTGTCATCTCCCGTATCTTTGCAAGGGATATTTTCAATCCATAATATTGGGCAACACTCGATAAACAGGCTGCTCCACAGTCTGTCAAATCATATTGTCTTACGCATATATACTTTTTCCTGAGCAAACACTTTTGCATTATCTCACTCCTAAGAGGCACTTGAGAGAATATCATACAGGTCTTTGCTTACATCTTCAAAGCTTTTATATTTTTTCCTTCCTTCTTCAAGAACCTCCAGAGCCTCTTTACTTCTTCCATTCTCATAAAGCAAAACTGCAAGGTCATAATAAGGATCTGTGAAATTTTCGTCGGATAAAGCAATTGCTTTTCTCAAATACTCTATTCCTTTATCTATTTCTCCAAGTCTTCCTAAAGACAATCCCATTCCCTTATTTGCATAAGCACTGTCGGGATTTATTCTCAAAGCCTCTTCATTTGCTTTTTTGGCATCAAGGTAATTTCCCAGCATAAAGCTTATGTATCCGTAATACTCAAATAATTTAATGTCGTTACATCCTTTTTCAATAGCTTTGGAAATGAGTATTTCGGCAAGTTGCAGATTACCGTTGTCTGCAAACTTTCTTGCTTTTGAAACCATTACGTCTATGTCCTCAATTTTGTCCAGTTGCTCTTTAGCAGTACTTATAGCAACATTGTACGAACAGTATCTATTTTCGGAATACACGCTTCCCTCCATTGTAAGCCTTGTATTGGAGCAGCCTCCAAGACATCGTTCTCCGAAAAAGCATTTTTTACACATACCGGACAGCTTGTCCTTGGTCATTTTTCTATTCCAACTGAAACTTTCGGGATTTGTCCATATTTCTTTAATAGGCGTAACTCTGATATTTCCTTCAATAAAGCTTCTGTCTCTTACGGATGTACAGCCTAAAATATCGCCGTTATGAAGAATGCCAAGGCTGTATTTGCCTGCGCCGCATCCTGTCCAGCTATAATCTTCTCTGCTTTTACCATAGCTGTTTTTTCTCACTTCTATTTCTTTTAAATTAAAATATCCTATACAGTCCGCCAACTGAACATCTATGTTATAACCCTCTTTTACAGTTTGATAAGCAAATTCTATCACTTCGTCAATGTGGTAAGGCTGAGCTACAAGCTCATTGTTTTTAGCCATATTACCCATGGGAAGCCCAAGCTGAAGCTGCCATCCTCTGACTCCTTTTTCAATCAGGATGTCTCTAAGCTTTGGAAGCTCCTCTATATTTCTGTTGTTTATGGTCGTAATGGCCGAATAAAATATCTTTTTATTCTTAAGAATATCGAAGGCATTCATTATCCTTTGAAATGAGCCTTTTTTTCGAATAAAATCATGAGTATCTTCAAGACCGTCAACACTAATGGCAACTGTGTTGATTCCGGCTTCTACCGCTTTATCGGCAATTTCTTCATTCATCAGCCATCCATTGGTTATCATATTGGGAATTATTCCGTTTTCATTAAGCTTTTTGGCTATTAGGTGCCAATCCTTCCTTGTTGTAGGCTCACCACCGGACAAAGTAATCCACTTAAAACCCAACTCACCCAATTCATCGCAAAGCTTTAAAGCTTCCTCTGTGGACAATTCTCCCTCCAAGGCATTCTCACAACTGGAGCCGCAATGCTTGCAGCGCATATTACACCCCATGGTGATTTCCCAGACAGCTGTAATTGGATTATTCATTATTTACACACTCCTTAATCCAAAAAATTATATGAGATTAAATCTTTAGTTCGTAGTTAATTGGATAAATTGGGAAGAAGAGCAGGATAGATTGAGGCATAGAAAATACATAACTTATATGATGTTATGGAAAAAGTTTATTACCGTCTATATTTACAAAGAAAATATAAACTTGTAATTTTATTTTACACTACTTGCCACTATAAGTCAAAAAAATAGATTCACCATTTTGCGACTTTATTTTAACTTATTGACACTTTTTATTCAAAACTTCGGATAATAAAACAGGTTCAAAAGAAATAAAACCTGTTCTTTTTAAACCATACTAATTCTTTTGAAACAGCCGGATTTATTTTTTAAATATAAGGATTTTCAAAAGTATAATTATAGCATTTTTCCCTATGTAATACCGGAATAATTAAATTAATGACAGCACAATAATGATTTTATATAATCTTTTATATCTTGCGCTTTACCTAATATTTCAACAAAAGTAACTCTCAAATTCTTCTTTTGAACTTTTTTATAGAGCTCCAAAATTAAATCCGCATTATTTCCCCGGTTTCTGCAAGCAGTTTTAAAACCCAGGCTGGTTGCAACAAAAACGGTAATTTCCATTTCATTGTTATCTGAAATATAATCAAGAGAATCGATTATACCTCTTATCATTATTCTATTAGGAGTTGAATTCTCGATAGAATCTTTCTTAACATGTTTGACTTTTGCGTATTTTTTGATGAGAACCGAGTAGTGCCCTTTAGATTCTGCATAGTTATATCCTCCGGAAACGTACATGCAAATAGTATTGGCATATTTTGAATTTATCGTTTCAAAATCACTTTCATTTACTTTGTATGAAATTACACTTATGGGTAATTCGGTAACTACCCTTTTGGCTTTATCCTTTATTTTAATTCTTTTTTCTTTATTGCCTATTAGATAATAATAAGCATCTTCAATATTCTCAAAGGATTCAAATTTTGCATCCTCACATCCGCTCACAGCCTTAACGCAATCTGCATAATCCGTAAAGATGGCAGGACCATTGAGGTTTCCTTTCAAAACAACATAATAATTATTAATTTTCAATTCTTTCATCCCCCGATAAATAATATAATATTTTCATATATCTATGAGTAAAACTGCCATATGTCTTTTATAACTTTCTTCAACTGAGCAAATGAACTAATCTCGTCATCCGGTTCAAAAGTCTTTTCTTGCACTTTTCTGCAAAATCTTATTGTCCTTAGCCCTCTTTCAGATGCTGCCATTGAGTTTTTATACATAACTACTTCCTTAAAAAGCCTGTTTAAATTATATTTCTCTCTTAAATATTTCCCCCATTCTTTAACGTCATTTGACAAAATAGCCAAGTCATACTCAGTTTCTAATTCTTCAGTAACGCTTATAAAGCTCTGTCTAAAGTCAAGCAGGTATCAAGGAACAAGCAAATCATTTGGATCATCGCCCACTTCGAAAATTACGCCCATTACATCAAATATAATCTCTTTTTCATACCAATTCCGCATCACTTCATTTAAAACCAGCTTTTGTATGTCTTCCGAAGGAGTAGTTAGCACCAATATTTTTATTAATACTTATTTTTCAAATTCAATACGATATATAATTTTTTCATCCGACTTTGTAATCACTGTATAGAAAATAAGCTGAGTTTTCGAAAAAGGCTGAATACCTCCCCCCATTGACAAGTGCATACCGTCCTCAACCTTGTCAATAATTTTGAGCTTAGGATTAGGCATCATATTCAATGCCATATTATGAATTTCTTCATCGGACAACACCGAGTCTTTTATGGGCATAGTATAAATCCGGACAGTCTTATAATCAAAAACATCTCCAAACCTTTTAAAAGCATCTCCAATCATGTCAATCTCATCCTTAAGAGCACCCAAATATTCTACAATAATTGACGTGTCCTCCGACTCAATTTCAGCACTAATATATGGAATTACGCGGCTCAAAAAGTCGGTCAGTGTGGTCGCTCCCTCTACAAAATCTTTAACATGGACAGTTATGCAGTTACCATCCACTTCCCATGGATTGATCAAATCTTCTTGGCAACATATTCTAAGGTTTCATCGCTAAGTTCATCTATATGTTTCATAATCAAGTCAATAAGATTCGGCGGAAAATCAATATCATTATCCGACTTATATAACGGGTCGAGCTTTTCGGCATCATATAAACTGTATGCCAACTGCAAAACATAAGTATCTGCCGAAATTTTGCCTTTTTCAAAAGCCTGAGCCAGTTTATCCTCGGCAGAAAGTTTCTGCTTATAATCAAATCTGGCTTCCAGCTTCTGTTGTTCAATTTCTTCAATTTTATTTCGTATAGTATTAAACGCAAAAAAGCCAATTGCTAAAATCAGAATCGTTAACAAAGAATATCCAAAGCAGCCCAGACAGCCTATTCTCTTTCTTCTTACCGGACGTTTTGAAATGTGAGCTTGATTTGCATTACCAACGTTGCTTTGATTATACATCTTATCCCCCTTCTTTATCTTTTCTACAATTTTCTAGTGTATAATTATAGCATTTTTTCCTTTCAAATGCCACAATAATAAGTATAGGGAGATAAGCTAAGGATACTTACAGGCTTTTTCATCCAGATAACGACGTGACCAAAAGACTGAAAGTAAAGGTTATTACAATGTCTACGATAATCTGCCGAAAAGCAAAAAGGATTATAGCAGCTTTCTGCAAATTACTATAAAGATGCAACAGCCGATGGAACACAAATATATTTGCACCAATATATCTATAACTGAAATAAAGGCAATAGTAAAAAAATAAAAAGCTTCAAAGCTACCCCAAAAGTATTTATAATGGAATAATTTAGCACAAAAATCAGTAAAATGATATTTTATGTTTCATAATTTTATATACCACATAGTATGCTGCAAACAGATGTTTTAAGAAAAATTCTTTCTGCTTGTCTGAGTATTTATCGTAATTTTCTGATATCTTCGGATCATTTGTATTCAGTACTACAACCATTCTTCCCATCCAGACGTTATTTTTATAAAATGCAATAGTAAAGCCCGTATAACCACTACCCCCATCAATAACTCCGCCTTTTGAAATTGCAAATTCATTTAATTCTTCATATGCCTCAGATGACATTGCCTCTAGTTCATCTAAAGTCTTTGTCCCTGCAAGGCCAAAAATCTCCATTTTCTCTTCGTTGCTCAAATCCCCGCTTATGCTTGTAACAACTAAGGTAAAGTCAGAAAATATTTTTGCCTCTAATTCAGCAATCTTTGCTTTTAAGTCTACTATAGTCTTTTGATTCTGGTAATAGTCAGTCGTTACAGACAGCAGCTGCTTGGTTTCATCCCAAGTTACTTTTGCTCCTACTTTTGAAAACTCGGCAATCGGCACATAAATATAAGGGTATTGGGCATTTGCCGGTTTATAGTTCAATACAGGATATTGACCCGTGTTTATATCAACACCATTTACCAATACAGGCTGGGTAGCTATCTGTAATGTAGCTTGGGCAATAGGAATACAGATTTGCTGTCCAACATAAAGCCAATTTGGATTTATTCCAGGATTAGAAGATAGTATTGCCTGATAGGATGTATTATATTTTGCAGCTATTTTGTACAGTGTATCGCCGGATTGCACTGTATGAGTTATAGTTCCTGTCGGACATGGCATCACCATTCAACTCCTCAACATAATATCTATACTGTATAATATGAAATAAAAGGAAAAATGATATAATTCTTTTAGAATCAGGAATAGGTTTCGTCAGAAAAATAAGACCTTGCATTATTTTAATTGCAAAGTCTTCTGAAATTAAATCCAAGTTCTTTTATTTGAGTGACAAAATAAAATAAAGGATTACAGCTAATCACTGTAACCCTTCATTTTCCTGGTGCCGAAGGCGGACTCGAACCGGCATGGTATTGCTACCGCTGGATTTTGAGTCCAGTGCGTCTGCCAATTTCACCACTTCGGCAAGTGATATATCAATCACGCAAGATGTATTATACAACAACATCTATAACAATGTCAATCAATTTCTTAAAAATTTTTTTGACAATTTATCTCTTATTCTCCACGGTCAATTGAAAAGTAGCTTTCACGTCTCAAAAATAAATTCTCCTATGAAACCGGGGTAGAATTTACTTTTGCAATTAAAGGAGCAAAATTTCCTAAAAAAATTTTAATTTTAGTGTTGACAAGATAATATTTAGCTCTTATAATATATAATTGTTCGGCGGACAAAATACGCGCCATTAGCTCAGTTGGTAGAGCAACTGACTCTTAATCAGTGGGCCCTGGGTTCGAGTCCCCGATGGCGCACCAAATAGAAAACCATTGAAACATTACGTTTCAATGGTTTTCTTCTTTTCCCTATCATTTTCATCAAAATAAATATCTGAAAACTCTATCTTAATAGCTTGTATCAAACGATTATCGCATAAATCTCCAAGACAGTCATTTTCAGATATGCATTCGGTTATAACGTCGGGCAAAAATACTGTGAAAGTGCTGCCAACGTTTTCTTTACTTTTTACAGTTATTTTTCCTCCCATAGCATCAACAAACATATGAACCAAGGACAAACCTATACCTGTACCCTCTGCATTTCTCGATAATGAGCTATCGACCTGACCGAATCTTTCAAAAATGGTATTGATTTTATCCTTGGGTATCCCTATTCCGCTGTCTTTGACCTTTATCTCCACATAACCTTCCCGGGTTGACACTTCCACATACACCGATTTACCCTTCGGAGTAAATTTAATTGCATTCGAGAGCAAATTAAGCATAATCCGTTCATATTTCTCTTCATCAATTGCAATAACCTTTTTATTAATATCCGAGGAAAACAAAAGCTCCACACCTTTTAAATCTGCAAACATAGATACAGATTCGGTTATCAGACGGGTTATAGCGACAATATCCTGATTTCTCTTGAATAATTTGATATGGCCGGCTTCAATCCTGGCAATATCCAGCAAATTATTCACAAGCCTTATCTGCCTGAAAGTATTCTGCTTAATTCTATTTAAGTATCTCTTAATTCTATCGGTAAGTTCATCTTTACAAAGAGTCTCCATTGCCTGCAAAGCCGAGCTTATAACCACCAAAGGTGTTTTAAATTCATGGGTTATGCTGTACAAAAATTCATCTTTAAACCTGGCCAGGTTTTCAACATATTCTTTCTGTTCCACCTCTCGGGTTATGTCAATGGGAATTAGCATAAAACCTGTTATTTTATTATACGGATTCAAAATCGGCTGGTACATCAATTTATAATAAATTTTCTTGCCGTTATTCTCAAGCTCAATATTAGGAAGGTATACAGGAGACTTTGAATAGAGCATTTTGGCTATATAACTCCAATTTTCAGAAGAATATACCTTTGATAATACTCTTAATATGTTATTTCCCTTTCTGATTTCTTTTACAAAAACAACACACTTTCTGAAAAGCTTTATCTCTCTCTGAGCTTTTTATTAATCCCTATTATATTAAAACTTGGATAGGATACGCTGATTATTGGAAGATCGATACTGTTAATGATGTTATAAAGGCAACTGTATTTCATTCTAAAGAGCTTGTAATATTTTTCAGCAAGAAACTCGCTTCCGGTCTTTTTTAATTTAAATGAATACGGAATTCTAAAGCCAGCCCTTGTATTTCTTGAAACCTTTCCTTTAATTATTCCTGCATTTATTAAACTATTAATCTTTTTTCTATTACTATTATAATATTTTGCTTTTCTGGGCCAGTAATCTTTTTCTCCCAACTCAATTCTGTTACCGTAATAATTTTTGCTTGCATAATCAAA
>NZ_BAVR01000076.1 GCF_000521465.1 Acetivibrio straminisolvens JCM 21531 | reverse complement strand
ATTATTTTTATTATACCCTATAGTACAAAAAATGCCAAGCCCTTAATGCATAAATTATTTAATATTATTATTTTTAAACAAAACGTATATATTTTTTTTTGTTTATATATCGCCCATCTAAAAAATTATGCTAAAATGATGTTGGAAAATTAAAACAACTTGGAATTGTCATCAAACAAAAGAGGGGGAGCATCAATGACCAAAAACATAAAAGTAAAAATATTATGCTTTGCTATCACAGCAGCATTATTATTCTCATTTACTGCCTGCAGGCAAGGCAATACCGGAACCTCCGACATATCTTCTTCAGCCAATATTCCTTCGGAAAATTATGTTGAAAAGCTCAAATCGGAAGGTGTCGATCCAAATAAAATTCAATCGGCGGAGCTCTTTGTAAAAAGAATAACTCTTCAGCTTGGTGAAATACAGACCTTTAGCAGTAGCTTTAATCCTTCGTCACCCAATATCGACCCGTACGGCGAAAATTCCTCCGACACAATAAAGTATTCGGAGCTCTCCTCCAAAATTTCCGAAGATAAGGCTGTATATTATCTTGTCAAGCTGGAGAAGAATTTTGGCAGTATGGAGGAAATCTTTGACGAATACCTTCTTTCTCTGCAGTTGGATATTGATTTTGACAAATACCTTACAGACAAAGACTCATATTATAAACTTCGGGAAGAAAAGCTTTCTAAAATTGCCGAAAGCAGTCTTATTACCGTAGAGGATATTGAGAGGAAAGCCCTCGAAAGTCTCCAAAAATTCAATAATAGCAACAATAACAGCAATTTTCAGGGGCCGGCTACGGGAAATGACATCTACAATCCATCGGTCAATACAATCCCCAATGTAGTAAATCCTCAGCCCGAACTTCCCAAAGTCGACATACCAAGACCAATTGACCCTACAGAGCAATTTAACAGGTAAAATAAAGTATAATCGGAACAGGGCTTTTAAAGATATTAATTTTCTTTACCCTGTTCCTTGTTTTTTTCTTGTCCTTTCTTAGCATCTCATAAAAACCCAGTACCAAAAGAAATATTCCAAAATACCTTTTTAGGGATATGCCGGGCAGTGATACTGCCAATCTGGAACCCAAGAATGCACCAACAAGCCCGAAGATGACAATCGGTATCGTCAGCTTAAAGTTTACCCTCTTGTTTTTTATATGTACAACAAGAGCTATTACCGCTGTGGGTATAAAAAATAAAAGGTTTACACTCTGTGCAATATGCTGGTCCGGATTGACAAAAAATACTAAGGCCGGAATAAGAATTGCTCCTCCCCCAATTCCCATTCCACTGATTATTCCTGAAGCAAGTCCTATCAAAAAAGAAGCATTTTTCCTCCTTATTACTTTCGTCATGTTATCATTCTTACAGCTGCCGCTATTATAAATACCGCAAAAACTTTTCTTAAGATATGGGAAGGACAGATATTAAGAAGCTTTGCTCCAAATACCCTCCTACAACCCCACCCAACATGGTTTTATCGTCAGATCCAATCGATATAGCTGTTTGCAACATAAATAAAGGCACTTACCAAAGTCAACGGCAAAATAATTGATATGGCAGTTGCATGGGCCACATGTTCCTCTTCTTTCAGCAGTAAAACCATGGCAGGGACAGCTATTGTCCCTCCTCCGGAACCGAAAAGTCCGTTTGCAATCCCTGTAACAAGCCCAATTATTGCAAATTTGATATATTTGGATACTGAAATTTTGCCTTTGTTCAAAAAAACCACTCCGAAATAAATGTTTTTTACAACATTTATTCTTGATTAATTTTAAATATATATTCTGCATTTTGATTAAATTCTATAACTTTCCATGAATTATAAACCAATTGTTGTTGTATTGATGCAGCCGTATTTGTTATAATTCTATTGTATGTAGACAGTTATATATGAGCAGTTATATTTGGGTAACACAGGATTTATGTATAGAAAGCATGCTTTATATGATAGGAGTTGCTTTTTATGGCTGAAAAGACGATATTAAAAAAAGAAACCAATATAGACTTTAAAAAGCCAAAAATGTATAAGGTGATTCTTCTCAATGACGACTACACAACAATGGATTTTGTTGTTGAGATACTTATAACGGTTTTTCATAAAACTGCCGCCGATGCCACAAGAATTATGCTTGACGTGCATCGTAAAGGAAAAGGAATTGTCGGTATTTATACCTATGACATTGCCAGAACCAAAATAGCTTTGGTGGAAAAAATGGCAGCCGAAAGAGAATTCCCACTTGCAGCCATTATGGAGCCGGAATAGCTGCTTGTATTTTTTACATAAACCAAAAATGATTTTCGTTATCAGTAAAAGGGATGGTGACTCCATGATGAGATTGGATGATGTAGCAAATAAAATTTTAATTGCAGCATATAATGAAGCAAAACACCAAAAACACGAATTTTTTACGCCCGAGCATATTCTTTATGCTTCCCTGTTCTTTGATGAAGGTAAGGATATAATTGAAAACTGCGGCGGAAAATTGAAGAACTCAAAAAAGATTTGCTGGACTTTTTCCACAACAACATGACCATTGTTGAAAACCATGAGCCTATTGAATCCCTTGGTGTCAACAGTGTTATGCAGTCTACTGCCTATCAGTGCATCGCTTCCGGCAAAGAATATATACGTATTGGCGATATTATAGTGGCTCTCTACGGAGAAAAAGAGTCTTTTGCCAGTTATATACTTCAAAAGAACGGCATTAAGAAGATTGATGTCTTAAAATATATTTCTCACGGGGTGTCTCTGGTTCCCAAAAACTCGGAGACATCCTTAAAATCCTTTGAACCTGAGGCATATCTCGAAGCTTATCAGTTTGATGATGATTTCGATTATGATTATGAATTCGAGGATGATGCGGAGGACGATTCCGACTCCTCCAAAAGTGATTTTCTGCAGCACTTTACAATTGAGCTTACGGAAAAAGCGAGAAAAGGCAAAATAGATCCCCTTATT
Organism: Acetivibrio straminisolvens JCM 21531; assembly: GCF_000521465.1. Classification (GTDB taxonomy): domain Bacteria; phylum Bacillota; class Clostridia; order Acetivibrionales; family Acetivibrionaceae; genus Hungateiclostridium; species Hungateiclostridium straminisolvens. The sequence continues at coordinate 14,235 of NZ_BAVR01000076.1, read as the reverse complement.
GGCAGAGAAGACATCCTCGAACGGACCATTCAGGTTTTATCCAGAAGACTTAAAAACAATCCTATTCATGTCGGAGACCCCGGAGTCGGAAAAACTGCCATTACCGAGGGGCTGGCAAAAATGATTGTGGAGGATAAGGTTCCCAAAACCTTAAAAGGAAGCAAAATATATTATCTTGACATGGGAAGCATGTTGGCAGGTACCAAATACCGCGGTGACTTTGAAGATCGCATTAAAAAGGTACTCAATGAAATTCAAAACCAGCCGAAGGCAATTGTGTATATAGATGAAATTCATACAATAGTCGGAGCAGGTGCCGTATCTGACGGTGCCATGGATGCATCAAACATTATAAAGCCCTTTCTTACACAAGGTACATTGAGGTTTATAGGTTCAACCACCTATGAAGAGTATAAAAAGTACTTTGAGAAGGACAGGGCTTTGTCGAGGAGATTTCAAAAGATTGATGTTCCGGAGCCGTCAGTTGAAGACACTGTCAAGATACTCAAAGGCCTCAAGGACAGGTATGAGGAATATCACAAGGTAAAATACACCGAAAGCTCCCTGCGTCTTGCCGCAGAGCTTTCTGCAAAATACATTCAAGACAGGCATCTTCCCGACAAGGCGATAGATGTGATCGACGAAACGGGAGCCTATGTGCGCCTGCAAGCCAAAGATGAGGACAAGGTAATTACCGTAAAAAGCAAGGATATTGAGCGTACGGTATCTTCAATCGCAAAAATACCGATACAGAGTGTGTCCCGCGATGAGATTTCAAGGCTTAAAAACCTTGATGTTAAACTAAAATCCGCAATATTCGGTCAGGACAACGCAATTGACACTGTTGTACAAGCTATAAAAAGGTCCAGAGCAGGCTTTAATGAAAATGAGAAGCCTGTTGCCTCCCTTCTTTTCGTAGGACCTACAGGGTTGGTAAGACTGAGCTTGCAAGGCAGTTGTCCTCGATTCTCGACATTCCTCTTCTAAGGTTTGATATGAGTGAGTACCAGGAAAAGCATACTGTTTCAAGGTTGATAGGTGCCCCTCCCGGATATGTGGGATATGAGGAAGGCGGACTTTTGACCGACGCAATCAGAAAAACTCCGCACTGTGTACTGCTTCTCGACGAAATCGAAAAAGCGCACCCCGATATTTACAATGTGCTGCTTCAAATAATGGATTATGCAGTACTTACGGATAACAACGGAAAAAAAGCGGATTTCAGAAACGTAATTCTGATAATGACTTCCAATGCCGGTGCCCGGGAGGTTGGAAGAGTACTCATAGGATTTGACAGCAGAAATATCGACAGAAGTGCCATGACAAAAGAAGTTGAGCGAATATTCTCACCGGAGTTTCGAAACAGGCTGGATGATATTGTGGTATTCAATCATATCAATGAGGATATGGCTCTGCTTATAGCCAAAAAAGTTATAAACCAATTTAAAGAAAAGCTAAAAGCAAAGAATATCGATCTTAAGGTAACTGCAAGATGTTATAAATGGATTGCTCAAAAGGGCCTGTCATCGGTTTATGGTGCCCGTGAAATATTAAGATTTGTTCAGGACAAAATAAAAACATATTTTGTTGATGAAGTTCTCTTCGGAGAGCTTTCCAAAGGCGGCACCGCAGTAATAGATGTAGCGGACGGAGAAATTAAAATAACAAATAGAACCAAAGGTGATGATTGATGCCCGTTTTTAGACTTTCGGAGGAATTGGTTTTTCCCCATCCTTCACTGGCAAATGAAGATGGAATTTTAGCAGTGGGAGGAGACCTGTCTTGTGAGCGTCTTCTCCTTGCATATCTAAACGGAATATTTCCCTGGTTTTCGGAAGACGACCCTATATTGTGGTAGTCACCGGACCCCAGGTGTGTGCTTTTTCCCAAAGACATAAAAGTATCAAAATCCATGAAGAAATTTTTAAAGAAACAGCTCTACGAAGTTACCTTTGACATGTGCTTTGAACATGTATCTCCATGTGTGCAAAATTAAGAGAGGATAATACATGGATTACTAAAGACATTATCGAAAGTTATTCCAAACTGCACGACTTGGGATTTGCCCACTCCATTGAGACCTGGTATAACGGTTCCCTTGTAGGAGGACTATACGGCGTCTCTTTAGGAAAATGTTTTTTCGGTGAGTCTATGTTCTCGGTTATGGATAACGCTTCAAAAACGGCACTTATCACCCTCTGTCAAAAACTCGAAGAAAAAGAGTTCCTTTTGATTGACTGCCAGGTCTGTTCAAAACATCTTGAATCTTTAGGAGCAGTAAATATCGATCGTGACTTATTCTTAAAATACCTTGAAGAAGGACTTGCTCACGAGACGCTGAGAGGCAATTGGAAGTTCTTTAATGAAACACAAAAAAATGATTCTAAAGGCTGGTAGGATGTATGAATATGCCAAAACTTAACAAAAAACTGTTTTTCATCCTTCTTGTGCCCCTAGCATATCTAATGCAATTTCTTTCCTCCAAGGTTCCCAACCTTGCAGAAAGAATTTACACAAGAGGTGTTTACAGACTAATTGCAAAGCTGCTTAATCTCGTTTCGGGTTATATACCGGTATCCGTCGCAGAAATACTGGTGGTACTATCCATTTTATTCATACTGTTTTACATCATAAAAACAGTTATAAAAATGGTAAAATCATCTTCTCAAGCTTTTAAAATTTTATGCAACGCTCTAGTCAATATCCTTACTGCTGTAAGCATATTATACTTTGCATTTATGCTTTTGTGGGGAATCAATTATCAGAGACTTCCCTTTTCCCGAATTGCCGGTTATGACACAAGTCCCGCTTCCGTTGACGAATTGCTCGATGTATGCGAAAGTCTGCTAGTTCGCGCAAATGAGCTTAGAAAATATGTAGCAGAAGATGACAACGGGGTTATGAAGCTCTCAACCGGTATAAATGAAACATTGAAAACAGCATATATGGGTTATGAAACTGCTTCCAAAACATATCCGGAATTATATCACAATTACGGAAGACCAAAGGGTGTAATTTTATCTGAAGTGATGTCCTATCTTGCATCGGAGGAGTTTACTTTCCCTTTACCGGCGAAGCAAACATAAACATCTCGATGCCCCATACATCAATTCCTTTTACAGCTTGCCACGAAATGGCCCACCAAATAGGTTTTGCCAGAGAGGATGAGGCAAACTTTGTAGCATATATTGCTTGCAAAAACCATCCTTCACCGGATTTTCAATATTCCGGTACTCTATCGGCTCTGATAAACGCAACCAACGCGCTATATCAGTACAATCGGGATGAATACTTTAAATTGAGAAACAACTACAGTGAAGGGTTAATCCGGGACCTAACCGCCTCAAACAGCTATTGGGAAAAATACGATACTCCTGTACAAGATTTCTCATCCTCAGTGAACAATACCTACCTTAAAGCAAATATGCAGAAAGACGGAGTAAGAAGCTACGGAAGAATGGTGGACCTACTTATAGCAGAATACAGAAGTCAGCAATAACAGTAGTACAAATCAGGTTGGTCAAAGCAAAAAATTTATAAAAAATGCTTAACCGATATTCGTACCGGTTAAGCATTCTTTGTATTCAGAGGATTTTAAATATACTCCTCGGGCATATTTATTACATCTTCAATTTCTTCCTTACGGGTCTTATCCCTGTATACTGTCAAATAGAACGTCAGCGTAATAAAGGTTCCCAACGCCGCAGGTATGCTTATTAATATAGGCCCTACATACGGCAACACACTGGCCAAATTATTCAACATCCCCACAATGAGTGAACTAACTAGCGAAATAAGAAAGGTAATCCCTATCGTCGGGAACAAATAGGACCTTCCTACCTCAATAGCCTTATTAAATGCCGAAGTAACCTTCATGTCATCAACCACCATAGCCGGGAACCAATAAGAAAGAATACACTTTATTCCGTACATTACAACATAAAGTACTACAGCAATTACCGCGGTAAGTACAATTCCCAGGACAAAAGCCGTGTCTCCAGCACCTCGGAGGGTTATGGATATAAACACAAACAAAGCTACAATGAGGAAGAAAATAAGCCACAAAATAATATCAACAAAGAAACTGAATATTAGATAAACAATAAATTTTGGCAGATTTCTCGTCATTTGAGGAAAAAAGTCTGCAATACTGACATTATCCGTTTCCAATCCTTTGTTGATCATCCCATAAGTTGCAGGCATCACAAACAAGTTCAGCACAAGAGATACAATGTTGGCAATAGCTGACAGAATTAATATTGGACGCAAAACTCCCAATATCATATCTATTGCCAGGAAAGGATCTATATCCTTATTGGCCAAACTAACGCTCAATTCGTTAATAGTCTGCGTCAATTCCGCATTACTTACACTACCGGCGATAATAGCGGGTATGGCAGTGACTATAATCAAAGGCAGCGAAATCAAAAAATGCTTTCCAAAGAAATTAAATACTTTCTCCAAATATCTCATAAAGACCTCCTTTTTAGAAGAACAATAAAATATGGAAAAAATTAAAATATTCAGATTAATTATAAATTAGATTTATTTATTTGTCTATCAAAATCTTTACTTCTTTCCCATATAAACCTCTACTTTATGTTCTTCTTTGTCATTAACAAGCTGAATTTTACCGCTCTCAAGCTCTCTGCCATCAACAACAACTTTCTTAACTCCGGTGTTTACTCTTTCCGGATTTTTTACTTCTATCACATAGTCAGTATCGCGATAACGGTATTTTATCTTAAAATCACTCCAATATCCCGGTATGCACGGGTCTATCTCAAGAGTTTCTCCACGCTTTTGAATCCCAAAATGTATTCAAAACCCACACGATAGATCCACCCTGCCGAGCCGGTGTACCAAGTCCATCCTCCCCTGCCCGTATGGGGCGGTACCGAATAGACATCTGCAGCCATAACATATGGCTCTACTTTATACCGGGAATACTCAATATGCGTTCTTGAGTGATTTATGGGATTTAACAGGTCAAAAAGCTCCATCGCTTTGTTTCCGTCTCCCATCTTTGCAAAGGCCATAATAACCCAGGCAGCAGCATGGGTGTATTGTCCGCCGTTTTCACGAACTCCGGGAACATAACTTTTTATATAACCCGGCTCCAAGTCTCCTTCATCAAAAGGAGGCGTAAGAAGTTTTATAAGTCCCTCATCCCGCTTTACCAAATAGTTTTCAAGGCATTCATGGCATCAACAATTCTGTCCTTATTTCCTCCTTCGGATATTACCGCCCAGGACTGAGCCAAAGAGTCAATCTGGCATTCGCTGTTTTGTATGGAACCCAAAGGCACTCCATTGTCAAAATATGCTCTCCTGTACCAGTTTCCGTCCCAAGCATTTTTTTCAATATTCTCAGCAATTTTGTCGGCCGTATCCAGATACCTTTCTGCAAGTTCCTTATCTCCCATTTTCTCACACAATGGAGCAAAATTCTTCAGTATGGTGTAAAGGAACCAGCCGAGCCATACACTTTCTCCTTTGCCCTTATTACCCACAGTATTCATTCCGTCATTCCAATCCCCGGATCCAATTAACGGTATTCCATGCTCACCAAACTTAAGAGATCTGTTGATAGCTCTGATACAGTGGTCATACAGGGTCGATACCGTCTGGGACACCCTTGGAACACGATAAGCCTCATCCTCAAACTCCTTTAAAGGTTCATCTTCCAAGAACGGTGTCTTTTCCTGAAGCACATCATAGTCCCCGGTAATCCTTATATACTCAACCGCAGCATAGGGCATCCATAAAAGGTCATCGGAAAACCTTGTTCTAGTCCCTTTGTATTTTTCTTCATGCCACCAGTGCTGTACATCTCCCTCTAAAAATTGGTGCTTCGAATGAAGGAGTATCTGATTTCTGGCAACTTCCGGCCATATATGGGTTAATGACATACTGTCCTGCAACTGGTCTCTAAAGCCATATGCTCCCCCTGACTGATAGAATCCGGATCTGGTCCAGATTCTGCAGGAGATAACTTGGTACACCAGCCATCCATTCAGCAGTATATCCATTGCCGGATTCGGAGTCTCAAACTGCAATGCCCCAAGCTTCGACTCCCAGAATTTCTTCACTTCATTCAAGGCTTTCTTTGCCTCTTCAAGCTTCTTGTATTTTGCACAAATCTGCTTTGCTTCCTGCTCATCCTTGCCTGCACCGAGAAGAAAAACCATTTCTTTTTCCTCATCAGGTTTGAGGCTTACATTGACGCTTATAGCTGCACAAGGGTCAAAACCTGCGCCGGTCGTTCCTGAAAGCGATGCACGCTTTATTCCTTCAGGACTTGCAATATCTCCCGCCCCAAAGAATTCCTTTCTGTCGCAGGTTATAGAGCCGGCCTTAAGTGAAGTATCAACAAAAGCCACTCTGCCGTAAAACTCATCATTATAGTTGTTTCTTATTAAAATCATACCGTTATCGGCCTTAGTATTTATATGCATGGCAGTAAACTGATCGCTAACTCCAAGAACCGGTCTTATATAATATGTCAGGCTCAGCTCCCTGTTTTCCTTCGATTGGTTTTTCAGCTTTAACACACTAATTTTCACCGAATCGTCAACCGGAACAAACTGTACTATTTCCTGTTCGATACCGTGACTTGCATGACTAAAAACTGTATAGCCAAAACCGTGCCTTATTATATATGGTTCCTTCTCTCTCACAGGCAGCGGCGTTACCGACCATATGTCTCCTGTACGGTCGTCCAGGATGTACAATATCTCTCCCGGTGTATCGCTTACCGGGTCGTTTGACCAAGGGGTAAGCTTATTCTCTCGGCTGTTTTCAAACCATGTATAACCTGAACCGGACTCTGTTACGATAAACCCAAAACTCCGGTTGGAAATTACATTTATCCATGGCAAAGGAGTATTCTGGCCGTTTTCCAGGAAAATAACGTACTCTTTGCCATCCTTGCTAAATCCTCCAAGACCGTTGTAAAAGCTTAGCTCCAAATCCTTTTTGAGGCTGGAATCATAGCTTGACGGCTTTTTGTCAAATTGCTTAAACTCTGCCAAAGCAATGCTCTTTGCATATTTTACCTGTTCTTTTAAGTCACCCTCATTACCTTTTAACACTATCCGCGAAACCGAGCAAATCAAATCAATGTCTTCCATAGGCATATTGCTTTTCTTAAGAATAAAAACTCCTCCCGGCTTGTTAACCAGGTCATGGGCATGACTTTCGGCAATTATATCCATCAGCAAACTATTTAGCGGGTTGGTGTAGCTGTTTTCCTCTTCATTTAGTATAACCAAATCCACTGCCAGCTTCTTTAAACGCCAGTATTCATGAGCCTTCAGTATTTCTCTCACAATATCTATGTCATCGGATTTGTCCAGCATGACAAGTACTATCGGTATATCTCCCGAAATACCGTAAGGCCACAGACCCGACTGTCCTTTTTTGTTGCTCATTATACATTTCTGCTTCTGCTTTTGCTGAGGGCTGAGAAACAATATATGGGAAATCATATCCTGATACAGTTCGATTTCTTCCGTATCAAGGTTCAAATATCTGGCTTCCACACGGCTCTTTGTGATGGCCATACTAAATTCATCCTTTATCACCTGTGGGCTGTTAAATTTCGCAGCCAGCTCCATTACAGCTTCCCGCTCATTCGCCACTGCAGTCACATAGGATATTTTTATTGATTTTCCAGGGTCAATCCTAACCATCTGCCTAAAGCTTATAACCGGGTCCCAGTACCGCCCCCACAGAGTTGGTAAGAGGCTTGTGAGGCTCTAGCGCAATTGGTTCCGACACATTTCTGCCTCTTCCTATAAACTGCATTCTGTCGGTTTCATACTGCAAGCCTCCAACTCCTTCTCCCTCTAAAACAACGGTATTCATCATCCATACCGGCTTTTCTTTTTCCAATCTCGGTCTTCTGCTGGCAATCAGACAGTTATGTTCCGGTGAAAACTCAGTTCTGATAAACAGATTCCCAAAGGCCGGGTGGGCAATATCCGCACCATGGCCGGACAAAACCAGCTCAAAATAACTTGTAGTCTCAATAACACGACTTTCCGACCCGTGATTCGTCAATGTAATGCTTCTAATCTCCGCATTTTCACCGGCGCAAACCACTATCTCCGTCAAAGTGTCAACATCTCCGTCTTTTCTGTAAAACTTAGCTTTTCCCGAGGTAAACTCAACCTTGTATTCATCGGGTTCTTTACGGCCCGGTGCAAAAGTGGATGACCACACTTCATTGCTCTCCACATCCCTTATATAAAAGAACATACCGTAATTGTCCAAGGTTACGTCTTCCCTCCACCGGGTTACATCCAGGCCCTTCCATCTGCTGTAGCCGGTACCTCTGTCGGTAACCATAACCGAGTAGTTGCCGTTTGAAAGTATATGGGCTTTCGGAAGCACAGGGTCAGGAACAGCATACTCCCTCAAGCAATCTTTCTCATCATATACCACATCCTTGAACGGAAGTATTTTCTCCTTGTTCTCTTTAGTAAACACTATATTTGACGGAACTTTTTCCATCAAAAGAAGTTTTGCAGCATCAACCACAGGGTCGGTATGGAACCGTTTTTGCATTATATTGTCGTTAAAATAGTTGTTAAGGGCCAATATGCTCATACCCTGGTGGTGAGCCATATAGCTCTTTACAATACCCTTTTTCTGACCCAAAGTTATCCTGTCGGGGGTATAATCAATTGCTTCATACAGCCGTAATGCCCATTTGCCCCCTCGTTAATCAGCCTCTTTAAATTATCCATAGCTTCTCTCGGGACCACAGGAAGAACCAACATCGTCGCATATGGAGAGACCACCATATCCTCAACAAGTCCCCTCTTAAGTCCCAGCCATGGCACCCCAAAGGCCTTGTATTGATAATCCAGATTAATGTCAAAGGAATAAAAGCCTGACTCGGATATTCCCCAGGGCAGGTTCCTTTGCCTACCGTACTTCTTCTGGCTCCTTACTACAAAAGAATAGGTCTCGTCAAGCAGAGTGTTCTTATTGCTCTTCATAATAAGCAGGGGCATAAAGTATTCAAACATGGTTCCGCTCCACGAAATCATTCCTTTGTAACGGTCTATCTGAGTAAGCGTCCTACCAAGTTTAAACCAGTGCTGCTGATCCACCTCTCCTCTTGCAATGGCAATGTAACTGGTCTGTCTTGCCTCAGATGCCAGCAAATCATAGTATGAATTTGTAAGGGCATTTTCTTCAATATTATACCCAATGGAAAACAGCTGCTTCTTTTTGTCATATAAATGAACAAATTCCGTCTCATCTGCAATCTTGCTTATCCTGTTTATTAAATCCACATACCTTTCTACCAGTTGTCCGCGTTTTCAGCAGCTCCTTCCAAGGCATCCCTTAGTTTATCCAGCCCGTCTGTATCTTTGTGCTGACCGCCTTTTAGCTTTTTCTTTAGTTTTTCAATCTCTTTTATTACGTTCCTGTATACAGCCGGCATATCCTTAAGAGAGTAACCGGAATTCAGCTTCTTTATTATGCCGTCAAAATGCTCCTTTATATTAGCTTCGGATAATTCCGCAACCATGTCGCACCAAGCATATAGGTGTACAGCTCTATTTTCAGCATCTCTATCATGCTGTCAACCTTTGCCTTCCACACATCCTTGCTCTCCCTCATTTGTTCTGCATTTTCCGAAAGCTTTGTCAAGGCTTTCATCATGCGCGGAATATCTACATAACTTTTGCCCTCAGTATTTACAATACATTCCTCAAGGCATGAAATATCCCTGTAAGGGTTGTCGCTTTCTTTGGCAATCAAACTTGCCGTATCCCTTATTCCGTCAATAAACGCTCTGTCCTCAAGCGGCCTGTTCAGATACTCTGCCAATCCCTCCTTCAAAGTTATGAGGTAACAAACAAAGTTTCCGCTGTCAACAGTGGAAATATATCTTGGTCTTAAACATTCCAGTGTCCGCGTATCATACCAGTTATAAAGATGACCGTTCCATTTTTCCATCTTTTCAATAGTATTCATGGTTCTTGAGACTATATCACAAAGCTCCAGAGTGCCTATATAGCCAAGTCCCTTGCCGTAAGGGCTGCAAGCATACCCAATCCGATATTGGTGGGAGATGTCCTGTATGCTATACCGTTCGGAGGGTCTTCCTGATAGTTATCGGGTGCAAGATAGTTGTTTCTCCTGTTTACAAACTCCTCGTAATATCTCCATGTCTTTCTTGCAATACGCCTTAACTCTAAATTCTCCTCATCGCTTAAAGTTTCCATCTTGTAAACCGTCTCTTTGCTTACCCAATAAGCTATAAAAGGCGATAAAACCCACACAGCAAACAGAAGAACGGATACCAACGCCGCAACTCCAGACTTAAACACAAAAGCCAGAGCAACAATAATCAAAGCCTGAAAAACTGCTGTCTTCATCTTTATTACATAGCCTTTAAGTGAATTCTTAAGGCCTCTTTCAACATCCAGAGCAGTTACCCATTCAAGCATATTTCTTTTTGTAAATAAAACCCTGCCAAGACTCAATACTGCTGCATTCACCATAAGCCATGCATTATAGGGCAGGAAGACAAACTGCAGAGTCATTTGCAGAAAAGACGCCTTAAGCCCGTATATGGCCGGTTTATATCTTTTTGAAGTAATAGCACCTAAAGGTTTTGATACAATATAGTCTATACTTCCCGTTATTAAAGGAAAATATATGGTTATAAGGCAACACCCAACCAGAAAAACGGACTTCCCGGCAAAACACTAAATCCCAAAGCAATAAGAAGTATTAGTGAAGGTGCCACCAAACTTCTCCTAAGATTATCCAATATCTTCCACTTAGAAATTAACGATAGAGGGTTCTTAATTTTATTCCCCCTTCTGTCTCTCGTTTTGCTGCAAAGCCACGGCAGAAGCTGCCAGTCTCCTCTAACCCAACGGTGAAGCCTCATTGCATAGGAGTTTAGCTTCGAGGGATAACCGTCGATAAACTCAATATCTGTCACAAGCCCTGCCCGGACATACGAACCCTCAAGCAGGTCATGGCTGAGTACGGTATTATCGGGTATGGCATCTTTCAAAAGCTTTTGGAAAACCTCAAGGTCATATATACCCTTACCGGTAAAAATACCCTCGCCGAAAAGGTCTTGATAAACGTCGGAAATGGCACTGGCATAAGTCTATTCCCTCTTCACCGGCAAATATCCTAGAAAACAATGACTTATTAACGCTTTCTATATCAAAGCCTATCCTTGGCTGCAAAAGCCCGTAGCCCTCGGTTACTATTCCCCTTTTCTCATCAATCACAGGCCTGTGCAAAGGATGTGCCATGGTTCCTATCAGCTTTTTGGCTGCACCTAGAGGCAGTACTGTATCCGCATCCAGAGTAATAACATATTTCACCTTCGGAAGCTCAGCCACATCATGGGACATTATTGAATAGCTCGTAGATTTTGAGCCTAAGAGGACCTCATTAAACTCAAGGAGGGCACCCCTTTTTCTTTCCCATCCCATCCATTTATTTTGCTTTTCATTAAACTGCCTGTGTCTGTGAAAAAAATAAAATATATCTGGAGCTTGTTTTTTTCCACTCTCGTTTTTTTGACTGTATTTTTCATTAAGCTCGGCAATTCGGCTTAAGGCTACCTCAACTATCTTTTTATCACCGGCCATTTCTTTGTTGGGAGCATCCTTGAAATCACCCGCAATGGAAAAATACAAATTTTTCTCCCGGTTAGCCAAATAATACACCTCAAGGTTGTCAATAAGCTCCCTCGCCCGATGCTCATCCGGAAGCAAAGCTGGTATAACAACCATTGCAGCATACTCTTGAGGTATTCCGTCCTCAAGGTCAAGCTTTGGCAACAGCGAAGGTTTTATTGCCCTGCACAGTACCCAGTTTACAAAATTAACTGCAATGTCCGTTGCAGGAACAATCACCGCCAGGCCTGCAATAATTGCCATAACAATACCATAATTTACAGAGCCGAAAAAAGCATATTGTACCACACATGCCACAAGTAAAAGAGTGATAAGACATATAAAACCGAAATACAAAGATGCCGGATGCTCTTTTATCCTTTCAAACACCCTTCTGTTAAAGCTTTTTTCATAACCTATTTCCTTTTCCAGCTCACAAATACCTTTTCCTACAAGATAGTAACCCACATGGGTCAAACCTTTATCGGCAGGATCATTCTTTCCCATGGCATTTTGAGCAAGTTCAACAGCTTTTTTGGCAACATGGGACTCCGAAACACGGTATCTTAGTGCCAGATCTTCCACTCTTTTTCTGTAGTAGTTTCTCGACTCAAAATCCATCAAGGAATAAAAACCGTCAGGATCTTCTCTTAGAATTTGCTCCACTTTGCTGAGCTCTTCAAAAATATCCACCCAGTTGACAGTGGAAATAAATTTCAGGCTCACTATGCAATTGCCTATAGATGCTTTGCTCGCCGTCTGTTCGTTGTGCTCTTTTTGAGTTATGGCATCAACGGTTGTGCCGCTTTCACTAAGCCTTTCATCTATATAGCGCAGAACATGGGTATAGGCCCTGCCCATCTTTCTGAATTTGTATGCAAGATACTCGATAAATGCCGAATTTACCTCATATTTTCCCTTAAGCTCGTTATCTATGGCAGTTATCAGTTGATAAGTATTCTCAATATTTTCATCAAAATCTTTGAGGATTTCTTCTACTTTCCGCCTTTGCTGCTGAGCCAGCGCAATTTTCTCACAAATATATCTTGTTTTCTCTATAAGCACAAGCTTGAGCATTATAGGGAAAGCCCACAATTCCCTTCCGGTAAGCACGTTGTTGGATTGATATGCTTTTATGTAGTTAATCAGCACTTTTTCATCAATCCTGCCGTCGGTATGGGAAACCAGTTCAAGGGCTATGGAGTATATTCTTGCATAGCCTTTGAGGTGTCCGCTGCTCAGCACAGGAAGCTTTGCATAAAACTCTTTTGTAAGATCCCTTCTTAAGCTCTTTACCTGCTCTTCAATAATATAAAAATTATCCAAAAGCCATTCAGCAGCAGGCGTAGTGCTGATACCCTTTTGTACATCTTCATTCATATCTCTATATACAGACATTATATACCTGTAACTATCATTCATCCTGGGTATTGGCCAGGAAAACATACTCTTTTTGCCGGATACGGAATGTTCAATCGCTATTTCTTTTGCATAGGCTTCAAGTTCATCAAGCTCAAAGCTGCATCCCGTACTTTTATTTGTCTTTGTCTATCCTTACGTTTTGAATTCAATAGCAAAAATAAGCACAATAATATAGCTGATAAAGCTAAAAGATATAAAATGTATAGTTGCATTTGCATCTATCAACTCCTGTTTTTATATTTTGAAGCTTATTTTTCTGCAAATATTAACATAAAACTGAGTTTGTTTAGGAGCATACTTTATTATATGCCAAATAGAGAATTTCAAAACATAAGTGCTATAAAATATATTTGATAAAGAACTGCTATAGATAAGTATACCACTAAATGAATGATTTAACAAATAAAATTTATATAAAAATTATTGTTTACCTACATTTTTCCTCAAAACTTCATACATTAGTATACCCGCAGCCACCGATGCATTTAAAGACTCCGCCCTTCCCGGCATGGGTATCCTTACCAAAATATCGGCATAATCTTTTACTTCTTCACTTATTCCGTTGGCTTCGTTTCCGATAACAATTGCAATATTGTCTCTATATTCAAGGTCGAAATAATTGCAACCGCCTTCAAGATGAGCAGCGCAAATCTTAATCCCTCTTTTTTCATGCTGTCCATTGATTTAAAAATATCTTCGCACAAGCATATAGGCACATGAAAATAGAACCCATGGTTGACCTTAGAACTTTGGGGTTATAGACATCAACACAACCCTTGGATACTATTACACCCGTTGCCCCTGCCGCATCAGCAGTTCTAATTATTGTTCCCATGTTTCCGGGTCCTGAATTGAATCTAAAATTATGAAGAAATTCTTTTCATCCCAAACTTCTTCAATGCTATAATTTTTTATGCCCAACACCGCAAGTATCCCTTGCGGATTTTGAGTATCGGATACTTCCTCAAAAAGTTTATGAGGCAGCGCAAAAACCGAATATCCGCCGTTATTCACCTTTTTTAATATTTCATTGCCGGAATTTGTGTCGGCAAGCTTGTCGGAAACAAGAATTTTATGTATCTGAACCCCTTCTTTTAATGCCTCTTCCACAAACCTTATACCTTCTATAAAACATGTTTTTCTTC
>NZ_BAVR01000077.1 GCF_000521465.1 Acetivibrio straminisolvens JCM 21531 | reverse complement strand
AATTTTGCACAGTTATTTATTATGGAAGAGGCCGCACTATACGTAAATGCCGACAAAGCTTCCTTTTTTCCGATATTAAGAAGATTTATACAAAAACCGTACATTACAGGATATGAAACTTCCACACTTCCTCTTCCCACTCTTTCATACATTTCGCAAAATATTTCGTTTTCGCCCAAAACAAATTCCAGTATCTTTATAAACCTCCTGCCCAGCTTTTCATTTGCCGCTCTAAGCTCCCTCGGCGCCTTTGAGGCCGAAAAAACTTCCGAAAGCTCCAATACCTTATTCAAATTTCCTTTCTGGGTATACTCCCAGGAGAGCCTGACGGCCAATAAATCATTGTACAAAAAGCCGTTTAAAAGATAGCTTTCAAGGTATTTTTTCGAAGTTTCGGCATCATGGACAATCCCTTTTTGCACATAGGTTTCAAGCCCATAGGATTGGGTAAAACCTCCTATCGGGAACAGCGGATCGCTAATCTGCAAAAGGTAAAAAAAGGGTATTTTGTTCATATCAGTGGGAATGAGAATGGGAGTGTCCATGAGGATTACCTCCTAAAGGCGTTGTAAGTTTACAGCTCTTTTTGTATGGTAAAAGCCCGCATTTTATCAATGCCTGCATCAACGGCTCATCATAGGGAGTCATCAGTTCATCCCCTTCAATAAAAAGAGGTGCATGTCTGTTTCCCATCTCATAGCAAGTCTTGCCCATCTCATACATATTCTGAGGCTTTAGCACAATACAGTCGCAATAGGGAATCCTTACAACCAAAACCTTATTTCCCTCCTGCCACAATACGTCTCCCTCTCTTAAAGCCTCACCGTTGCTATTTCTTATTCCAATTTCAATTCCGTTGGAACTTAATTTGCGTAGTATTTTTTTTTGCACTTCATACCATTCAATATCCACGAAATCAACTTCCAATTTTTCCAAGTCAATATCTTTGATATTATACAAAACTCTTTCAACAATCATTTCATCTCACCTGACTTATGCCTTGAAATTTGTTAAATTCTTCGCGAAATTCTTCTTAAGTTAAAAATATTTTTGAAATGCCAATTACCATAAATTTTTTATATAGAAACTAACCTTCCGTCAGTTTAAAACAAGAAATACCTCTGCGCCATGGGTAAGACCTTTAAAGGTTCGCAGGTGATAATCTCACCGTCCACCTTCACCTCATAGGTTTCAGGATCAACTTCAATTTCAGGCGTTGCATTGTTGTGTACCATATCTTTTTTAGTGATATTCCTGCATCCCTGGACCGGAAGTACTTTTCTTTGAATCCCCATCTTTTCCACAACGCCATTCTCCATCGAAGCCTTTGAAACAAAAGTCACACAGGTTTCATACTTTGCCTTTCCGAAGGCACCGAACATGTTTTTATATATTACAGGCTGTGGTGTGGGTATGGACGCATTTGCATCGCCCATCCTGCCGGCTATTATAAAGCCGCCCTTAATAATCATTTCAGGCTTTACACCAAACATTGCAGGCTTCCAAAGTACCAAGTCGGCTATTTTCCCTTTCTCCAGGGAGCCCACATACTGTGAAATTCCATGGGTTATAGCAGGGTTTATGGTATACTTGGCAAGGTATCTTTTAGCCCTTATATTGTCACAGCCGCTCTTTTCCCCCGGCAGTACCTCTTTGAAGCTTCATTTTATGTGCAGTCTGCCAGGTCCTTATAATAACCTCTCCCACGCGTCCCATGGCCTGGGAATCGGAACTCATCATGCTGAAGACTCCCATATCGTGCAGTATGTCTTCTGCGGCTATTGTCTCAGGCCGGATCCTCGAATCGGCAAAAGCGACGTCCTCTTTTACCTTGCTGTCAAGATGATGACATACCATAAGCATATCGAGATGTTCATCCAACGTATTGACGGTAAAAGGCATGGTAGGATTGGTAGACGAGGGCAGTATATTCATGTATGATGCAATTTTTATTATGTCCGGCGCATGCCCGCCGCCCGCTCCCTCCGTATGGTATGTGTGAATTGTCCTTCCGGCTATAGCTGCTATAGTATTCTCTACAAATCCTGCCTCGTTCAGTGTATCGGTATGTATAGCCACCTGTACATCAAAAAGATCCGCAACTTTCAGGCATGTATCTATAGCCTTGGGTGTAGTTCCCCAATCCTCATGGAGCTTTAAGCCAATCGCCCCGGCTTCAATCTGTTCTATCAGAGGAATCTCAAAGGAAGCATTTCCTTTTCCCAAAAAACCCAGATTCACAGGAAAGTCCTCTGCCGCCTCTAACATTTTCCGGATGTTAAAGGCTCCCGGTGTGCAAGTGGTGGCATTAGTTCCGTCTGCCGGTCCCGTTCCGCCACCAATCATTGTTGTGATACCGCTGAACAACGCAGTCTCAATCTGCTGGGGGCATATAAAATGTATATGTGTATCAATTCCTCCCGGAGTTACAATAAGTCCTTCTCCGGCAATAACTTCGGTAGAGGCCCCGATTATTAAATCCTCCAACACTCCGCTCATTACTTTCGGATTTCCCGCCTTCCCGATTCCGGCTATTTTTCCGTCTTTTATACCTATATCTCCCTTTACAATCCCCCATGTGTCAAAGATTATGGCATTGGTAATTACCAGATCCAAAACCTTGTCATCTCTTGCCGCCGAAGGAGATTGGCCCATTCCGTCCCTTATGGATTTACCTCCTCCGAATTTGCACTCATCTCCATAAACCGTGTAATCTTCTTCAATCTCAATAATGAGATCTGTGTCTGCCAGCCTCACCCGGTCGCCTTTTGTCGGGCCATACATACCGGCATAATCTTTGCCGCTTATTTTTACACTCATGTTATTCCACCCCCTTGAACCCCAGTTCTTTTGCCTTTTTAAACACATTGGGCAAATCTTCTCTGTCAAGGGGACCGCAAGTCAGATCATTAAGTCCGTAAATTTCTCTGCTTCCTCCTATTTCAACCAGTTGAACTGTCTTTTCCTCCCCCGGCTCAAACCTTACCGCAGTACCCGAAGGAATGTCCAGTCTCATTCCGAAGGCGCTTTTTCTGTCAAACTCAAGATACCGATTAACTTCAAAGAAATGATAATGTGACCCCACCTGAACGGGCCGGTCTCCTGTATTTGAAACCTTGATTTTTAAAGTCCTTCTTTCCTCATTCAATGTGATAAACTCATTTTTTATAATGTACTCGCCAGGAATCATACATCCTTCCTCCCTCTATCGTATAGGATTGTGAACGGTAACAAGCTTTGTACCGTCCGGGAAAGTTGCCTCTATCTGAATTTCATGTATCATGGCGTCAACTCCTTCCATTACATCATCCTTGGTCAGTATCTTTGCTCCATACTGCATCAGTTCCGTTACAGTTTTTCCGTCCCGGGCGGCCTCCATCAGTTCAGCACTTATAAGGCTACAGCTTCCGGATAATTAAGCTTAAGACCTCTTTCTTTTCGTTTTCTTGCCAGTTCACCGGCATAATGAAGCATCAATTTTTCCGTTTCCCTGGGCGTCAGATGCACTTTTACCACCTTCTTTGAAATTGAATAATACATAAATTAGAAAATATTTATTCATTGCTTTTGGTTTTGAGTAATATTTAAATCGCAATCTTTTCCTGTATTTCACGGGGATCGATTCCCTCCGTTTTTCCCTCCAGTACTATATGGCCTTTATCCATAACGTAAAAATAGTCGGCCACATCCATAACAAACTCCAAATACTGTTCCACAATCAGCATTGTAACATTTCCCCGGTTTTTTAATTTTTTAATAACCCTACCTATATCCTGTATTATGGAAGGCTGAATACCCTCTGTAGGTTCATCCAAAAGAAGTACTTCAGGCTCGGATATCAGAGCTCTGGCAATAGCCAGCTGTTGCTGCTGTCCGCCGCTCAAATCTCCGCCTTTTCTGTCAAGCATTGTCTTTAATACCGGAAACAGTTCAAATATTTCCTTTTCGATCGGCTTTTTTTTATGAGCGTTTCTTTCCATACCCAGAATAAGATTTTCATGTACCGTTAACTGGGGGAAGATATCCCTGCCTTGAGGCACATAGCCTATACCTTTTTGTGCCCTTTTGTAGGTAGGAAGTTTGGTAATGTTCTCGTTGTTCAAATACACGCTTCCTTTTGGTGTCTTTACAATCCCCATAATACTTTTAAGTAAGGTTGATTTACCCACCCGTTTCTGCCAAGAAGACATGTTACCCTTCCGGCTTGAACCTTTAAGCTTACATCTTTCAGAACAATACTTTCCCCGTAGCAGGCACAGAGATTATCCACCTTAATCACAGCCTTCACCTCCTCTTCCCAAATACACTTCCATCACCTTGGGGTTTTCCTGAATTTCATGCATATTTCCCTCATCTAAAAGCCTTCCCTCATGCAACACCGTCACCTTATCCGCATATTCCCGGACAAACTCCATATCATGCTCGACAACAATAACCGAACATTTTTCCGATATCTCTTTAAGAAGCCTTCCCGTCTTGTCAGTTTCCTTTCTTCCCATCCCTGCCACCGGCTCATCTAAAAGCATGATTTCCGGCTGCTGAACCAAAAGCATTCCTATTTCGAGCCATTGCTTCTCTCCATGGGAAAGAGCCGCAGGGGTGCGATATCTTTTCTCATAAAGCCCGATTTTCTGAAGCACATCCTGAATTCTCTCCATTTGCTCCTTGCTGAGTTTTGTAAAAAGTGTGGAATACAAGGACCTCTTTCTTGCCGCCGCAAGTTCCATATTTTCATAAATTGTAATTCCCATAAAAACGGAAGGTACCTGAAACTTTCGTCCTATTCCCAGTTCCACAATCTGATGTTCCGACATCTCTGTCACGTCTTTTATGCCTTTAAAAATGATTTTTCCTTCCGCCGGTTTGACACGTCCGCATATTGCATCGAGCAAAGTGGTCTTTCCGGCACCGTTAGGTCCGATAAAAAATGTATGTCGCCTTTATTCACAGAAGTGCTAAGTTCGTTTACGGCTTTAAATCCGTCAAAACTTACCGTCAAATTTTTTATTTCCAAAATGCTATCCGACATATTCATCACATCCTGATTCTTCAAGAATATTTAAAGCTGCAGAAGAATACTGTTTTACACTTTTTTGAGTATATATTTTTCTTTTAATCTGATTTAACAGCCCTGCCAAACCGTAAGGCATAAATATAACTACAGCAACAAAGGAAATCCCTATAAAATAGGACCAGGCAGCGGGAAAGCCCTCACTTACCATACTCTTCAAAGAATTTACCAGTATAGCCCCGATGACAGCCCCCACTAAAGTGCCTCTTCCTCCTATTGCAACCCATATAACCATTTCCACCGACGGGACTATTCCCATCTCTGCCGGTGAAATAATTCCCACCTGGGGAACGAATAAAGCTCCTGCCAATCCGGCCAGCCCGGCAGAAATACAGTAAACAAAGGTTTTGTATATTGCCGGATTGTACCCTGAAAACCTTGCCCGGTTTTCGCTGTCCCTTATAGCAATCAACACTTTTCCAAACCGGCTTTGCACAATCCATCGGCAAAATAGAAAGGCCAGTATCAGAAATCCCAATGCAACATAATAAAGGGTCACCTTTGTGGAGGAACTGGACAGCGGGAAACCAAAGATGGTCTTGAAATTGGTTATACCGTTGGTTCCCCCTGTATAAGCCTGCTGACCCACAAACAAAACCACGAATATTATGGAAAGGGCCTGCGTCAGTATGGAAAAATAAACACCTTTAATCCTGTTTTTGAAAGTGAGATACCCGATTATTAACGCAAGGATTGCGGGCACCAATACGGAAAGAATAATTGCCACCGGTGCATAAACGAAGGGCTTCCAAAACCACGGCAAAACTTTTTGCCCGCTCCAGGACATAAAATCCGGCAGCTTTCCGTTGCTTGCCTCAAGTTTTAAGTACATTGCCATGCAATATGCACCAAGACCAAAGTAGACTCCATGCCCCAAACTTAATATTCCGGTATAGCCCCATATGAGATCGATTCCTAAAGCTAAAATGGCATAAGCAATAAACTTTCCCAAAAGATTGGTCCTAAAATCCGAAAGAAACAACGGGGCTAAAGCCAACAGAACAAATAATAACGTTATAATAAAGTTATTTGCAAATAGTCTGTCTTTAAGAAAACTGCCTTTTAAATAATGTAAATTCCTTTCCATTTATATCACCCTTACTCATCCAATACTCTGCTGCTTATGCTAAAGAATCCTTGAGGCTTCCATTGAAGAAAGAGAATAACCGCAAGAAATACAAGTACCTTTCCCAAAGAGGCGTTAGTAAAATATTCAAAAGTTGTATTTCCAATTCCGATCGCTGCGGCTCCGGCCACTGTGCCGATAATTCTTCCGACACCGCCCAATACCACAACCATAAAGGTATCTACAATGTAGTTGGTTCCCAGGGTTGGGCCGATTGAGCCTAACAGTGTCAAGGCACATCCGGCAATACCTGCCAATCCCGACCCAATTGCAAAGGTCATGGAATCCACCTTTCTTGTGTTTATACCAAGACTTTCGGCCATGCTTCTATTCTGCATAACCGCCCTTATCCTTCTTCCGCTGTCGCTTTTAAAGAGGAATAAATATACTCCGGCTATGCAAAGGGCAGCCAGCAGGATTATAAAAAGCCTTTTGTAGGGAAGTTGAATATTACTTAAAACAACAACCCCACCGTTCAACCATGCTGGACTTTTCACATCTACATTGGGTGCGCCGAAAATATTCCTGGCTAACTGCTGAAGTATAAGACTTATTCCCCATGTAGCCAATAAACTGTCCAAAGTCCTGCCGTACAGACGTTTTACAATTGAAATCTCCAGCAAATAACCGACAAATCCTGTAATCAGGAACGAAAGAGGTATTGCTGCAATAAAATACAGATCGAAATATCTATCTCCTAAAAATGATATAAATAAGTTTTGCACCATATATGTGGTATAGGCACCTATCATTATCATCTCACCATGGGCCATGTTGATAATTTTCATAAGCCCGAAGGTTATTGCCAATCCCAGGGCTGCCAGCAAAAGCACCGAGCTTACGCTTATCCCGTTAAAAATCTGCAGTAAATAAGTATCCATATTATTCACTCTCCAATATAAAGCGAGACTTAAATAATCATTTTTTGCTTTAGGACAACGAAGAATTGCAATGGCATAAGTTTTTCACCGTATATTGATTTTTTCTTCGCTATCCTAAAGCTTGACTTTTTCTCTTTTTACTGATCGCTTAAGTCTTTTGCCCAGTCGTAGGTTTTTAAGTATGGGTCGGGTCTTACGGCTTCACTTGTACTCCAAATTTCCTTGATAAGTCCGTCTTCCTGTACCTCTCCAATCCTCACCGGCTTCCACAGGTGCTGGTTCTCTCCTTCAATTCTTACAAGCCCTTCAGGAGCTTTAAATTCAAGTCCTTTGGATGCCTCCTTAACCTTTTTCACCTCAAAGGAACCGGCCTTTTTAACTGCCTCAGCCCACAAATGCACTGCAATATATGCCGCTTCTATAGGATCATCTGTAACCCTGTCGCTTCCGTATTTAGCTTTGTACTTTTCCACAAACTCTTTGTTTTCCGGGGTATCCGTAGTCTGGTAATAGTTCCATGAAACCAAGTGACCTTTTATATTTTCAGCGCCTATACCCCTTATTTCTTCTTCTGCAACACTTACAGAACAAACGGTAATGTCTTCAGACGTGATTCCCGCATCCTTGAGCTGTTTGAAGAAGGCAACATTGCTGTCCCCGTTCAAGGTGTTAAACACTACATCCGGTTTTGCGGTTTTAATTTTATTTACAATGGTACTGTAATCGGTATGACCCAAAGGAGTATACTCCTCTGCAATAAGTTCCCCACCTATAGCGCTTAGCTGAGCTTTGATAATTTTGTTTGCGGTTCTGGGAAATACATAATCGGAGCCAAGGAGGAAAAATCTTTTTCCCTTGTTTTCCAAAAGCCATTCGACTGCGGGAACAATTTGCTGATTGGGTGCCGCACCGGTATAGAAGATATTCGGTGATGACTCCATGCCTCATACTGCACCGGATACCACAAAAGTCCGTTATTTTCTTCAAACACCGGTAATACGGCTTTACGGCTGGCTGAAGTCCAGCATCCGAAAACGGTTGCAACCTTGTCATTTTGAAGCAGTTTCTTTGCCTTTTCTGCAAAAGTAGGCCAATCGGAAGCTCCGTCTTCAATCACCGGTTCAATTTTTTTGCCGAGCAGACCTCCTGCTTGGTTAATTTCTTCTATTGCCATCAATTCCGCATCTTTGAGTGATACCTCGCTAATAGCCATGGTTCCGCTTAAAGAGTGAAGAATTCCCACCTTTATGGTGTCTTCTGCCGAAGTATCAGTTCCAGGCTTGTTATCAACCGGTTCCTCCACTTTGCCGGAACAGCCTGCGAATACCAGCAGTGCTGACAGTACAACTGCCAAAGCCTTTATTGTATTTTTTCCAAATATGCAACCCTTTTTTATCATAATCTCAACCACCTTCCATCAATTAATACTTTCAAATTTCTACTATCAACCTTCGGTAAATCGGTACAGTAAACCATACCATACGAAATAACAGAGTCAAATACAGATTCAAATATCTTATGGCCATAAGAAAAGTGTAGATATTGCAAAGCAGGATTTTAAAACAAAAGGTGCTACAAACAACGCACTAAATCACTGTGCATCATTTATAGCACCTATGCTATGCTTCATGATTCGAACCGGGAATAAATCATTACCGATTACACTTTTATTTTACAGTCAAATATCCAAAAAAAGAACCCCATAAAACAGTAATTTCACCCCAATAATCAGCAGTTTTTGCAATTTTAAAAAATAAATCCTGCATTTTTGCTTAAAACGAAAATCAGATTCAAATCACCTTCATCTGCATTTTTACCTGTATTCACTAGGCGCACTGCTCACATAACTCTTAAAAAACTTGTGAAATTAATCGGTTTTTTTGTAGCCTAATATCCCGCTTATTTCATAATTTCTATATTCACCTTTTGAAATCTGATATTCGGCACACTCCATTTTCACCTTTGTAATATACTCACTCAAGCTATATCCCGCTTTTTGCTTAAATAGCTTGCTGATATAATCCCCGCTGGCATAGATTCATTAATCCAAAAAAGAACCCCATAAAACAGTAATTCCACCCCAATAATCAGTAGTTTTTTGCAATTTTAAAAATTAAATCCTGCATTTTTTCTGTATTCACTAGGCGTACAACCGACATAACTCTTAAAAACCTGAGAAAAATAATCCGCTTTCTTGTAGCCTAATATCTCGCTTATTTCATAATTTCTATATTCACCTTTTGAAATCAGATATTTGGCATGCTCCATTTTCACCTTTGTAATATACTCACTCAAGTTATATCCCGCTTTTTGCTTAAATAGCTTGCCGATATAATCCCTGCTGACATAGAGTTCATTGGCAATATTTTCAATTTTTATATCCTCTTCCACATGATTTATTACATACTCGCAAATTTTCCGCATCAAGCTGTCCGATTGATGCAGTTCAAATTTCACAACAAGTCTCACCCAACCGCTTATATGATCGATAAACTGTTCCTTTAGCTCTTTTTCGTCCATTCCTTCAAAACTCTTATTGGAGGGCCTGTTCTCCAAATTTTTAATCCATGGTATAGCTTTATAAATACCTTCGTCCACTTCCAGCAAAATATTTTCCATCAATATTGCCAACTTCTTTGCGTCACCTTCGGTAAATTGAGCTATTTTTTCAAAGAGCCGGTCCCCCAAATTTATCGCTTCCAAACTTCCGGTCAATATAATTGAAACAAGCTTTTTTTCATCATTTTTTGAATAATAGACCTGACTGCTCTCCAGAGCATTTTTGTTATATATATTTACTACTGCTTTTTTCTTCTTTTTTTCATCAAGATAAACCTTAACCCGGTCCAAGGCTTCACCCAAAGTTTCATCGCTAAAAGGCTTTGTCAGGTAATCAAAAACCCCTAGTCTTATCCCCTGCTTTGCGTAAGAAAAATCGCTGTAGGTACTCAAAAACAGGACACATATATCGTTTCCGCTGTTTCTCAATTCTCTTAAAAACTCAATACCGTCCATACCCGGCATTTTTATATCGGATATGACCACATCAAAGGGTTCTTTATCAAGTTTTATTAATGCTTCCCTGCCGTCAGAAGCTTCCCCGGCCAATACAAAACCAAAGGACTCCCAGCCCTTATATCTTTTGAGCATATATCTTACAGCTACATCGTCATCCACGACCAATACCCTGTACATAAAATCCCCCCTTTACTATATTTTAACGGCTCTATTTAATAAACTTACCAGAGAAATCCTGTTTGAGTCTGTCTACTATTGCCAAAGCTTTTTGAAATTCATAGGATGAAATTTTCTTCTTCAAGTCATGGTAGTCCTCAGGCCGCAATACATTACCGAGATATGCCAGCTCTTCTTCAAAAAAACTCTTGGCATTCGAATCTCCGGTAAAAAGGAGTTTATAGAGCATTTCCAAATCTTCAAGAACATTATTGTTTTCATGATTTTTCGGACTGCTCCCCTTAGAGGAATCAAAAGCCTGGATATATTGCATTATCTCTTCAATTAATCTTTCAAGCTCCTTTTCCAAATCGTTCATCCATTTTGCATCCTTCTCACAACTATGAAGCATATAACTTTCTTCCAATCTTGCCAGCAAGTCTTTAAGCTTCAATGCTCCAATATTTGCCGCACTTCCCTTTAGGGAATGGAGAAACCTCTTAAGTTCATCCCTTTTTCCCGAAGCAGCAAGCTCCCTTATCTTTATGCCGTCATCTTTATGAAGCTCGACAAAGCTTTTAAGAATGCTGATATACTTATCCCTCTTTCCTCCCAATCTGCTTACAGCACCATCAAAGTCCAATGTCTCATGCTTGTGTTCATAATGGGACTTTTCCGCATCTTTAGCTTTTGCGCAGCTCTCCTTTTTTTCTTCTTTAAATTTGACACTGTTATTTGTCATACTTCTTATAACTTCCAAAAGTCTTTCCGGCTCCAAAGGCTTTGTCAGATAGCCGTTCATCCCTGCCTCTTTTGCTTTTTGTGCCACACCTTCCACCGCATCGGCCGTTAGTGCCACAATGGGCATACTTCCTCTCTCCAGCTTCCTGATTCGCCTTGTCGCTTCATATCCATCCATTCCCGGCATCCTTATATCCATAAGTATCAGCTCATATTCATTACTCTCTGCTTTTTTTACGGCCTCCTCGCCGCTTTGGGCAGTATCGGTGTCGATCCCCATATTTTCAAGAATCTCTTTAGTCATTTGTAAATTAACGGAGCTGTCTTCCACCAGAAGTATTTTTACGTTTTTGTACTGTTCCTCTGTGTCAACCGATTTGCTTTTTCCATTGCTCTTCTCATTGCAGCTTGCTATTTTCAATCTCAGGGAAAAACTGAAGGTAGAACCTTTGCCTACTTCGCTTTCTACATTTATTTCCCCCTTCATAAGCTCCACAAGCCTTTTGCAAATAGCCAGCCCAAGACCGGTGCCCCCATACTTTCTGGAAGTGGATGCATCACCCTGGGTAAAGGCTTGAAACAGTAATTTCTTCTGCTCCTCACTTATCCCTATACCGGTATCCGTTACACTAAATTTTATGCAGGCATTCTCCTCATTTTTTTCAATCAGTTCCACCCTGACAGAAATGTAGCCCTCATGAGTAAACTTAATCCCGTTTGATACCAAATTCATAATAACCTGCTTAAGTCTTGTTATATCCCCTTTTAAAAACCTGGGAACATCTTCAACGACCTTGATTCTAATCTCAATTCCCTTTCTTTCTGCCTCCATGCCCACAATTATCATAAGTTCGTTCAACACGTCATCAATATTGAAGTCCACCTCTTCCAAAACCATTCTTCCCGCTTCAATTTTGGAAAAATCCAATATTTGATTAATAATCGCCAAAAGATTCTTTGCCGCCAGCCCGATATTTTCGACATACTTTCTTTGTTGGGGAGATAGAACGGAGTTTTTAAGCAAATACTGATAGCCGATAATACTGTTTATAGGAGTCCGGATCTCGTGGCTCATACTGGCAAGAAATTCGCTTTTTGCCCTATTGGCCTGATCAGCCTCGTCCCTGGCCGCTTTCATTGTCTCTTCCGCCTTCTTTCTCCTTACCAGCTCATTGTGAAAGGAGCTGTACAACTCATTAAAGTTCTCGGCAAGCATATTAAGTTCTACGGTCCCCTTTGGTACAAGCCTGAATTCTTCATCATCAAAGGAAAAATCTTTTAACTTTAATATGTAATCCCTTATAGGATAGGTAACCTGCGCGAACAAAATTCTAATCAGAACCGCGATTGCCAAGATTATAACGAAAGCCAGGATAATCTGCAAAACCGTCGCCCTGGCCGTACCTCCCCTGGCTGCTTCCAACTCCGACTCAAGCCTCAGGTTCATTATCCTTTGAAACTTCGCTATCGGGTCCATTATATTTTTTTTGTCACTGTCATAGCGTGCATCATACATTATTTCTATTGCCTTTAACAGCTTATCTTCCTTGCTTAATCCTTGGTCCTCCTCACTTAACTTAAAGGAAGCAACCTCCGGAACCATGTCGGACTCATCCACTCCCAATGCCTCCAAAACCAAACGCATGGATCTTCTTTCGGTCTCCACCAAAGCATCGGAATACTTTTTGGCTTTTGCGAGCAGTTCCAACTCCTCTTTAGGAGAATCCAATTCCTGAAGCCTTGAAATAACTTTATCCCGTGTTCTGGTTACATTTATTTCCTCCCAATATCTTTCCAAATGAATTATTTTTCTTGTAACCGCAAACTTTCGCGCTTCATCGGTTAAATAGTCCGAAGCATCCGCCAGGTCAATTCCCAGTTGCTTAAATTCCGTCCGCCTCCTTTCGGCATTTTGCTCCGCTCTTATGCTGGAATTCATATACAATATACTCCAAATAAGCATAACAGCTATAAAAAAGAATATTGCCAAAATAATCCCACTTAAGGTGGATTGCTTTATCATCCATTTTGACTTCATTACATCACCCTGCCAATATAAATATTCCTCAATATCAAAAAAAGCACAGAAGTCAAGTTCATCACTTGGCATCTGCGCCTTTATTTCATTTTACAACGAACAGTTATAATGCGCAATTCCCACCTTTTAAATACGCATACATCAAAAAGGTCTGTCATATTGTCTAAAGGGCTGAAACCTAAGGCAAAGACAAGGCAAACTTCTATTTCAAAAAAAATTATATGTTTGACTTCTATAACTGATTATTTTACAATTAGTTAAAAATTTATATTGCCGCTAAAAAATATGCAACAAACTCGACTATCCGGACAAAATGTAAATCCGTTTGATCCATTAAACGTGAACCGAAAGGAGAGTTTTGCCATGGAAAGCATGCTTCTTCCAAAGTCCTTTGACATACTGATAGTTGACGATACTCCGGAACATATAGATGTAGCCGTTCAGGTACTTAAGGCCAGCAATTTCAAAATACGGGTTGCAACGAACGGAAATACCGCACTAAAGCTTATATATCACCAGAAACCGGATCTTATTCTTTTAGACATTTACATGCCCGAAATGGACGGATTCGAACTTTGCCGGCTTATAAAAAATACACCCGATTTAAAAAATATCCCCATTATATTTCTCACATCCTTCAGTGATGAAGAAAGTATAAGAAAAGGTTTTGAGTTGGGAGGGCAGGATTACGTGGTTAAGCCGTTTAACGCTTCGGAACTGCTTTCAAGAGTCAAAACACATTTGATGCTGAAATGTCAGGCAGAATCTTTGAAAGAAGCCAATAAAGAACTGGACAGTTTCTGTTATACAGTCGCCCATGACCTTAAATCCCCGCTGCTTTCCTTAAATAAATTGGTTGAGCTTTTGGTTTCCGATCACCTGAATCAATTGGACTCGGCCGGAAAAGAAATTGTCTATAATATACGGGAAAAATCCTCGGAAATAATACATACCATCGATCGTCTGCTGGAATTTTCTAAAATGTGCGAAATGCAAGTCAATTTTGAAATCCTAGATCTCAACGAATTGTTTACCGAGGTTTGCAATGAGCTTAAGAACCTGGAGCCACAGCGGGATATACGTATTCATATCCAGCCTCTGCCTAAGGTTTATGGTGACCGCCTTTTGATAAGGCTCTTAATTTCAAACATCCTTTCTAACGCTTTTAAATATACACGCAACAGGCAGACGGCAATTATTGAGATACAATGCTCGGAAGATGACAATGAACATGTTTTTTCCGTCAGGGACAACGGTGCCGGCTTTGACATGAAGTATTCATCAAGGCTGTTCGGTGTATTTCAGAGGCTTCACAGCAAAGATAAATTCGAAGGTTCGGGAGTCGGTCTCGCCATATGTCAAAGGATTCTCAAGAGGCATAACGGCAGGGCGTGGATGATAGGTGAAATAGACAAGGGCGCTACTTTCTTCTTCACCCTCCCAAAATTCGAATGACACTTTATATTTTTCGGCACGGTTCTTCACTGTGTTTCAATAAGCCTTCTTGAATTTGCCTGAGCCTCTTTTGCAAAATCGGCAATTGTATGAAAAGATTTGCTTAGTTCCTCTAAACCACCCCAATGCTCTCAATTTTCTTTTATAT
The DNA here is from genome assembly GCF_000521465.1 of Acetivibrio straminisolvens JCM 21531. Taxonomy (GTDB): domain Bacteria; phylum Bacillota; class Clostridia; order Acetivibrionales; family Acetivibrionaceae; genus Hungateiclostridium; species Hungateiclostridium straminisolvens. The sequence goes on along the minus strand of NZ_BAVR01000077.1, from coordinate 2,279 downwards.
GTTTCCTCACTGCTTTCATCAGCAATTCGCAGTTTATGTTGTCAAATAATTCCTTGATATCCATATCGCGACAAATCGTATTGCCGGCATCTCTGTCTTACTATATCAACAGCATATCTATTGCCGTCTTGTTTGGCCTATATCCATAGGAGCTTTCATGGAAAAGTGGCTTTCAAAAAAATGCTTTGTATTAAATATTTTGTATTAAAATAGAAAATCTTTTTATACATAACTTTGCCCTCTGAACTCATTCTACCATTGGAACATCTTATCGAAATCAAACGTTGCCGAATAATTTTCTGAAGGTATAATTGCTGAGTTTGACACAAATTTGGCTCTTATATCTGATTTATCCATAGAGTAAACTATATTTAATGCCCCCAAACTGCCACTCTTCGGATGTTTCAAAGAAATCATAATATTAAAGAAATCCACATTATTTATATTAGTGACAACTGTAGCTTCTTTTTTAAATGAACCTTCTCCTGGTATTAACCATTCAGGATTGCGTCCAATTGGAGAATACCCATCTCTAGTTCCGTCTTTGTTGTGAATCGTTATACCCAAACTCCATTCATAACCTTCGGGTATTTCCGGATACGTACATTCAATATAATACTTTCCGTTTTCTTTCACAAATCTCAATTGATCTGCCAACTTGAGCAAAACTCCTTTAATTTCTCAACTTTTATTCTTCCGTACTGGTCAACATCTGTAACCTCATTAAATGCTATTCCGTCATAATACTTTACTGTTCCTCCTGTGGGTTCAGAAGAAGGTGCTGAATCTCCATTCATGTCAATATATACCGTTCTTATATTTGCATTCCACTTTACAGTTGCTCCCAATGCTTCACTCACAAACCTTACAGGCACAAAAGTTCTGGATTCTTTTAATAATGCCACTGTATCCATTTGCTTTTGTTGTCCGTTTACTTCATAATTCTTATTTCCTATTTGAAGTACCACTTTTCTTTCGTTTAATGTTATTGTCACTTTTTTTGTATTTGCGTCCCAACTTACATTCGCACCCAAGCTTCCCCAACAAATCTGATAGGTACCTGTGTCCTTGAATTCTCATCAATAAACGGCTCTGCATCAGGAAAATTTATGTTTGTGCCGTTTACTACCACCCGAATTGGAAGTTCAACTGCTGATGCTGGCAATGATAACAAGTACGTAACTATTAAGACGATCGTTAATATTTCTGCAATTCTTTTCATTTCAACTTCCTCTCCATATAGAACTTTTATCTGCTTTATCCTATGAAAGCCTTATTTCTCTTCTTTAAAGAAATGCTTTATTTCATTTATCTTTTCACCATTTTCACTAATTTCATATATGTACACACCATCTTTAAACCAAAATGCAATGACCATTCCTTTGCTTTCTGGATTTACACAATAAGTAACCTCATTTGTATCTATCTCTTTAAGATCTGTCATATAATCATCTATTACCACACAATCTACACCATATCCTTTTGTTATAACCATATTTTTTTCAAAAAAGTTCTCGTCCTATTCATCACATATATTGAACTACCTCCAGTGTAAGGATTTACAATGTCATCTTTATATACATCATATAATGAGCTTATAACTCCGGCATAATCACCAGTTTCAGTGAAATTTCTTAAATCAGCAACTTTTATAGCATACTCCAAAAATTTCTCCGCATTAGTCTTTTCTTTTTTATTTTCTGGCTCCTGTACGGTCTGTATCGAATTTGAATTCTGTGTACTGGAAGGTTGATTGCTTCCTTCTTCACTTTTACCACAAGCTGATAATAAAAATACTGCACACACTATTATTGTTATCAATATTGATTTCACCTTAAGCATTTACAATATCCCTCTCCTTTAATCATATTTTTATGTCTCCTATTTCTCTTTCAATTTCAACATTTAAACTTACCTCTAAATCATCAAATAACTCCTCTGCAGAACACACAACTTCTTTTAAAGGATTTTCAGTGCTGGCAAATGCCTTGTCTATCAACAAATCTACTTTTGAGTCTATATAGTCTGTTACAGTTGTACTAACCTTCTTCAAAAAATTTTCAACATTGCTCTCCATCAAGATAATATATTATTTCCCCCATCAACAAGTCGGAATCATCACTGACAATCCATAAGACCATATAGATAGCTCTTTTAATTATAATTGGCAAGAGCTGACTCTGCCGATATATCCAAGGCATCTTCGGTTTGTGTCTGTGCCACTTTTATTTTTTTCCCTCAACCAATATAAATATAGCGGAGATGGCAATCGTTATCAA
>NZ_BAVR01000078.1 GCF_000521465.1 Acetivibrio straminisolvens JCM 21531 | reverse complement strand
ACGATGCTTTTTTTGTTTTAAAGCCTTAACTTCTTTTACAATCGGATTTTGTGCACTGCTTATATAGTTCATTTCCTCACCTCAAAATAAAATGTCCGGATTATTATATCAAAAAAGAGAGCCTATTAAAGCTCCCCTTTTATAATTTTATATTTTTATTTTTTATATTTTTTACTTCTATTATTTATCTTTATTTATATAGATTTATTTCTCTATTTATATATAGGTTTATTTTACAGCTTTAACTTTTTCGACCAACTGTGCAAAAGCATTTGCGTCATTTACAGCCATTTCAGCCAGCATCTTTCTATTTAAAGTAATACCGGATTTTTTAAGTCCGTTCATAAATTTGCTGTAGCTTAAGCCATTCATTCTTGCTGCTGCATTAATTCTTGTAATCCAAAGCTGTCTGAAATCTCTTTTTTTAGCTCTTCTATCCCTATAAGCATAAACCAGTGATTTCATTACTGCCTGGTTTGCAATTCTAAAATTCTTGCTTTTTGCACCAAAATAACCTTTTGCCAGCTTTAATATTTTTTTATGTCTAGCACGGGTTCTTACCCCACCTTTTACTCTCGCCATGGTCACACGCCTCCTTTTTTACTTGTATGGAATCAACTTTTTGATTACTGATGCATTTGCATCAGATGCAATTGTTGATTTCCTCAAGTTTCTTTTTCTTTTTGAAGTTTTCTTAGTCAAAATGTGACTTTTATAAGCTTTTGCTCTTTTCACTTTACCTGTACCTGTTAACTTGAATCTCTTCTTAGAAGAGCTGTGCGTCTTTATCTTAGGCATAAGATTTCCTCCTTAAATTCTATATTACTGTTTAGGATTAAGAATCATAAACATATTTCTACCTTCTAATTTAGGCTTTTTTTCAACAGTAGCAAATTCTTGAACTGCTTCCGCAAACTTCTCGAGTACCTGCTGTCCTAACGAGGTGTAGTTCATTTCTCTGCCTCTAAACTTGACACTGACCTTAACCTTGTCTCCATCCTTTAAAAACTTGACTGCATTCTTCAACTTAAAGTTAAAATCATGCTCTTCAATCGAAGCAGACAGCCTAACCTCTTTTATATTAATTACCTTTTGATTTTTACGAGCCTCTTTTTCCTTCTTGGCAAGCTCAAACATATACTTGCCGTAATCCATTATCCTGCACACAGGCGGTACAGCTTGAGGGGCTATCTTGACCAAATCCAGGTTCTTGGCATTCGCAAGTTTCTGTGCCTCTTTTGAAGACATAATACCTAACATTGTACCATCAGTATCAATCAATCTTACTTCCTTATCCCTTATTTGTTCGTTGATCATTAATTCGTTTTTGTTAATAAAAAACACCTCCGGGCTTTCGAGATTCGCGCTATTTTTTGTTATTTAATGCAAAAAGTGAATCATCGAAATGATCCACTTATACCTCACAACATTAATACATATACTGTAACCTGCGTACAGTAATTTTAAGTATTAACCCTACAAAACAAAATTTGCAAGGTGAGAAGTGGATAACTTCTTCTTTATTTTCGCTTTTTAAATATTATCAGATGATAAGTTATTTGTCAATAGTTTTAATAATATTTTTTATTAGTATTCTTTCGGACTTTCGTTTACATATTTCAAGCGGCTGTACCAAATATCGTTATACTCCTTTGGCTCGCTTAAAGAGACCGGTTTCCATCCTTCCATTTCATCTAAGTTTGGGAAATATCTGTCCGCAGGATACTCATTGCTAAATTTAGTGACATAGGCCTCGCAGCAATACGGCAACAACTGTGTGTACACCTCTTCTCCGCCTATGGCAAAAATATCATCGGAATTATACTTCTTAAGCTCACAAAAAAGTTCATCCATGGAGCGGCACACTATTATCTTGTCATTTTCAAAATCTCCACTCTTACTTAATATTATATTTACTCTATCCTTTAAAGGTTCTTTTCCGGGCAGCGATTCAAACGTCTTCCTTCCCATTACTACAACTTTGCCCAAAGTCATCTGCTTAAAAAATTTCATATCTTCAGGAATACGTTGAAGAAGATTACCCTTGTATCCAATTCCCCAGTTCAAGTCAACTGCAACAATAGCCTTCATCTTATCCTCCTCTTTAGACGGCAACAGGAATGTTTTTTATCTGAGGTCCAGCCTGATAGCCCTCCAGCACAAAATCTTCAACTTTAAAATCATAAAAATCTTTTTTCTCGGGATTAATCAATAATTTTGGAGCCGGATACGGAGTCCTTTGTATAAGCTCTTCTATAAGGGGTATATGCCTGTCATATATATGGCATCGGCAATAACATGCACAAACTCCCCAACTTCCAGATTGCAAACTTGGGCAAACATATGCACCAAAATTGCATATTGGGCCACATTCCAGTTATTTGCCACTAAAACATCCTGCGAACGCTGATTAAGTATTGCATTTAATTTCCTTCCTGTAACATTAAAAGTTATGCTGTATGCACAAGGATAAAGGTTCATTTCATGCAAGTCGCTATGGTTGTACATGTTGGCAATAATCCTTCTGCTGTAGGGATTGTGTTTTAAATCATAAATAATCCTGTCAACCTGGTCAAATTCCCCTTCGGAATATTTATGCTTAATACCTAATTGATAACCGTATGCTTTGCCTATTGACCCCTCTTCATCCGCCCAACTGTCCCAAATGTGGCTGTTGAGATCTTTTATGTTATTTGATTTTTTTTGCCATATCCAAAGTAATTCATCGATTGCAGCTTTCAGATTTGTGGGCCTTAACGTAAGAATCGGAAACTCTTCCGATAAATCATACCTGTTTACCACACCAAATTTCTTGATTGTATGGGCAGGTGTTCCATCATCCCATTTGGCTCTTACCGTTTCTCCTTCGGAAGACACTCCGTTTTCAAGAATATCTTTGCACATTTTAATAAAAATATCATCAGCTTTGCTCATAATAACTACCCTCGCTTATAATTAATCGTTTAATAATGGGACATATTATGCATTTTCTCTTCTAAATCCTTCTTTATTGAATTAATATCGACAATATAGACATAAATTTTACCGAAAAATTGCCTATGGATTAGAAAATACAAAGTATATTTTAACATATCCTGCTGTAAATGAGCCAGTATATTTATAATATAAGTCATAAAAAAGAAGACAAACTTGAGTTTGCCCTCTTTTTATAATTCAATTAATTTTCTTTGCTCTTTACAGCTTCAACAATCTTGTTGACAAAGTCTTCAAGAGGCATGGAGCCTAAATCTCCGTCTTTTCTCGACCTTACCGCAACAGCTCTGTTTTCCATTTCTCTGTCGCCAATTACAAGCATGTAAGGAACTTTTTCAAGCTGTGCTTCCCTGATTTTATAGCCGATTTTTTCATTTCTTAAATCAGTTTCAACCCTAATGCCTTTTTGTTCCAATACTTTCTTAATTTCAGCCACATACTCGTGCTGTTTTTCAACTATGGGCAGTATCTTGACCTGTACCGGCGAAAGCCATACAGGGAAAGCTCCTGCATAATGCTCAGTCAGGATGGCAATAAACCTTTCTATGCTGCCGAACACAACTCTATGAATCATAACAGGTCTGTGCTTTTCTCCATCCGGCCCTATATATGATAAATCAAATCTCTCCGGCATCTGGAAGTCGAGCTGTATTGTTCCGCACTGCCAAGTACGCCCAATGGAGTCCTCGAGGTGAAAGTCTATCTTAGGTCCATAGAATGCTCCGTCTCCTTCATTTATCTTATAATTTATTCCTTTCTGTTCAAGAGCACTCCTCAATGCATTTGTAGCCCTTTCCCAGTCTTCATCCGAACCCATGGAGTTTTCCGGCCTTGTGGACAGCTCAACATGGTATTTGAAGCCAAAAACCTTGTAGAAGTCATCAATCAAATTTATTACACCCAAAATTTCGCCTTCAATCTGATCCGGAGTCATAAATATGTGGGCATCGTCCTGGGTAAAGCATCTAACCCTCATCAATCCGTGCAAAGCTCCGGAAAGCTCATGTCTGTGGACCAGTCCAAGCTCAGCCATTCTTTGAGGCAAATCCCTGTAGGAGTGAAGCTTTCTTTTGTACACCAGCATACCTCCGGGACAGTTCATAGGTTTAATAGCAAAGTCTCCTTCATCTATTTTTGTAAAATACATATTCTCTTTGTAATGATCCCAATGCCCGGAACGGTGCCAGAGTTCTTCATTCAAAATTATCGGAGTCCTTATCTCTTGATACCCTGCCTTACTGTGTTCCTCTCTCCAATACTCTTCCAAAGCGTTTCTCAAAACCATACCCTTTGGCATAAAGAAAGGAAAACCGGGACCTTCTTCATAAATATCAAAGAGATCCAACTCTCTTCCAAGCTTCCGGTGGTCTCTCTTCTTTGCTTCCTCAATCCTTGTAATATATGCATCCAATTCACTTTTCTTATTGAAGGAAGTACCGTATATTCTCTGGAGCATTTTATTCTTTTCATTACCTCTCCAGTATGCCCCTGCAACCGACATCAGCTTAAAGGCTTTGACCTTGCCTGTGGATTCTATGTGAGGACCGGCACATAGATCAACAAATTCTCCCTGCTTGTAAAATGAAATTGTTTCGCCCTCAGGCAAATCTCGAATCAACTCAACCTTGTAGGGTTCGTTTTTCTCTTCCATAAACTTTATAGCTTCATCTCTCGGAAGAGTAAATCTTTCAAGCTTGTAGTCTTCCTTTATGATTTTTTGCATTTCATTTTCAATGTTCGTCAAATCTTCTACCGAAAAAGGTTTTTCCACATCAAAGTCATAGTAGAAACCGTTTTCTATTGAGGGTCCAATCGCAAGCTTGGCTTCAGGATACAGCCTTTTAACAGCTTGTGCCAGTATATGGGATGTGGTATGCCTGTAAGCATGCTTTCCACCATCATCATCAAAGGTCAGCAAGTTGAGGGTGCAATCATCCTCAAGCCGGTAGCTCAAATCTTTAACTTCGCCGTTTACCTCTCCTGAAATGGCAACCCGCGCGAGCCCTGCACTTATGCTCTCTGCCACTTCTTTGATTGTAATCCCTTTATTGTATTCCTTAACACTTCCATCTTTGAGCGTTACTTTAATCATAAAATACCTCCTTTATTCTAAATAAATAAAAGCTCGGGACATCGAGTCCCTTCGCTTTTGCCTCTTTCATTTTATTCCAAGAGCCTAAATAAAAAACTCTCATCCCTCAAAAGCAAGGGACGAGAGTTGTTTCTCCCGTGGTTCCACCCTAATTGTTACTCATTACGATTATAACGTAATCACCGTTTCAACTCCGAGGTGGTCTTCAACTGAAATTCCTTAAAGGTACTTGCAGCCATCGATACCTTCTCTCTAAAAGGAATCCCTCAGTCTACTCTTCTCTTCATTGTTGACATACAAATATAATTCATATTAAAAATAATTATATATTTTTATATTCTCAATGTCAACTGCAGAAAAAATATATAAAACTGCAACAATTGTTATATAATTTCCCGGAAATAATAAAAAAACATATTTTGTGGTATAATGTGGATTAGCATTAATTGGAGGGAACTATATATGCGGACAACCAGACTAAAAAAATTTAGAAAGCTAAGGCATCAAAAAATAAAAAAGTTTATCATATATACCTCATCCTGCCGACCACATTTGTTTTACTGGGTTATTTATTTACAACCATTATTATTATCCCTTTATGACGGGCAATAATTAAAAAAGCTGGCGAGTATGCCAGCTAATCGTTTATTTCTTTATAATACTTTCATTTCTTCCAATTGGAGTATCCAGTGCTTCATGGACAAAAAATTCCCTGACATTACCATCTATTAAAAACTGAACTTTATCTATCTCAGGAAGCTCTGTATACGAAGCAACAATGGAGTTAATGGTCATTAGTTCGGCGGCAGTTCCTCCTATATGATTTTCAACAAACTCTTTCGATAAATTCAATGTACAGATTCCATTCTCGGTTTTGACCGACAATAGTTGTGTGCCTTCCGGAATCACAGGATCCAACGCTTCTGACTCAGGCCCTTTTGCCAGCTCATCAAAAATTATTTTTTCAATACTGTCTCCTGCCTTTATTTCCACAGTCCTTGCTTCAGGAACCACCTTTTCTGCTTGAAAGTCACCGAAATACACCGTTACAGTCCTTGTTACGTCTTCCTCCGAGCCTTTCTCAGAATTAGGCTCTTGGATTACATTACCATTATTTTCGCTGCTTTGCTGTCCATTGCCGGATGTGCCCGTATTTGAACCTCCAAAAAAACTACATCCTGCAATAAATATAAGAATTGTCAAAGCTGCAATCGGTATTAAAATTCTTTTCATTAGTGCTCTTATCAGACTTTTCAAAAAAACTTAAGCCTGACAATCCACCCCCTTCGTTTTTTGGCATAAACAAACTTAATATAATTATACTTCATAATTGCACTTAACGTAAGACCATTTCAGTCAATCCAATAAATCCCACTTATTTTACCGTAATAAAATCTTTAATATTGTTGAATTTACTCTGACCTATCCCCGATACATTCATTATATCTTCTATTGCTTTAAAATCACCGTTTTGTTCACGATAGGCCACTATTTTTGCCGCAATGGAAGGGCCTATTCCCGGAAGAGAGTCAAGTTGATCCACAGTTGCAGTATTTATATTGATTTTCGTATCTGAAGTGCTATTATTTGCATTTTTGCTTTCATTCTCTCCGATTACGGCTCCACCGCTGTCTTTGGTAATGGTAATTCCTATAGCTGCCTCACTCTGATTATTCTGTCCCGAATTATTCTTTGAAGCAGCTGAGCCTGAGCTATTTTTCTCCGTCTTGCCGGAAACAGTTTTTGCCGAAGCGCCCTTACTTGAACTACTTCCCGAAGCAACACTTTTACCCACGGTATTACCTTCTGATGCAACGGCTTGCATACCGCCGCCTTCATCAGCATCCTGCTGTGCCCCTTCATTTTTGGACATAATCCTTATCATAACATTTTCTTGCAGCTCATATGCCAAGTTTATGTTCTCAATATCCGCATCTTGTGTTGGACCTCCGGCAAGTTCAATGGCATCCTGTATTATCTGCCCCTTTTTTATCGTAACCACACCGGGCTTGTTAACTTCTCCGACAACATACACCTTTATCTCTTCCACAGGCTCTTTATTTACATCGGAATTTTCGGAGGCTTTTTCTCCGTTAGTCTCTGCTTCTGCAGCATGTTGTTGGTCTTTTGCCCTGCTTATAATTATATCTCTATTATCGTTTGCAAGAAGAAAGCCCGTAACCGAAGTAGTCGCAAGCAATCCCAATATCATAAGTGCAACTACTCCTTTTTTCATACTTACTTCCTGATTTAGAAAGTCCCTTAACAAAAACATCCCTCCATCAATTAAGTACAGTTAAAATATAACTAACAGCATATAACCGGCATCTAGGTATTTATGGTTTTATGCTACATCTGATGCTACAATATGTAAAATACTTATTGCACTGTTTATTTATATAATAATTATTATACATAAAAATGCAAATGCTTGTTCCTTTATTTACCTACAGATTTTTTCACATACCTCTACTTTTTTCAACATTTTTTTGTTATACTTTAAATAATGTTGTTTTCTTTTTTTTACCATTGATAAAAACATCGTGATTAACTGGAGGCAATAATGAAAAAAATATTGTTATTTCTTGTTATGACAACCATTTTCTTTTCAAGTGTTGTAATGGTAAAAGCACAGCCATTGGATATTAATGCACGAGCATATATTTTGATAGATTCCAAAACCGGTCAGGTTCTTGCCGAATACAATCCTGATTTTAAAACATATCCCGCCAGCACTACCAAAATCATGACTGCAATATTGGCACTCGAACTTGGAGACCTCGATCAAATAATGACTGTTAATCAGTCTGCCATAGACGATATAGGCCCTGGCGGCATGCATATCGGTTTGCTGCCCGGAGAACAGTTAGAGCTAAGGTACTTGCTGGATGCTCTCTTGGTGAGATCCGCCAATGAGACTGCCTATGTTATTGCTGAAAATCTCTGCTCTTCCCGTCAGGAATTTTATAACCTTATGAACGAAAAGGCAAAAGAGCTTGGAGCCACCAACACAAATTTTTTAAACCCCTGCGGTATCGATAATGGAGAAAAGGGGAAAAATCATCTTACTACAGCAAGGGATCTTGCAAAAATATCACAGTATGCAATGACGATACCTCAATTTAGGGAAATTGTTCAAAAAACCATTATCAAAATACCTCCTACAAACAAGCATTCAGAAGAGGTTATCGTCGGAACTACCAACAGATTGCTGCTTTACGAAAAATCAAGATACAAGTCGGAATATTTTTCCAAAGTTACCGGCATAAAGACCGGTTATACCGACAGAGCCTGAACAATCTTGTTTCTTCTGCCATAAACGATGAAGGAACAGAATTGATTGCCGTAGTCCTTGGTGTGGAAAATTACGATATGGTATTCGAATATTCCAAAAGGCTGTTGGAATACGGGTTCAAAAACTATTCTATTCAGCCTGTTATAGCACCAAATTCGTATATAACTTCCGTACCTGTTTCCAACGCTTCCGGCAATCACAATCTGGATATTTTAGCATCGCCGGATGGTCTGGAATGTTTATTGCCCAACAACTCCAAAAATACTGATTATGAAATTGAAAGATATATTATGGAAAACATAGAGGCTCCGGTAAAAAAAGGAGATGTTCTCGGTTTTATCGAAGTCAAAAGAAACGGCATAACCATCGGCAAAGTAGATGCTGTTGCTTCAAGGAATGTTGAGAAACTTCAGCCTTCAGAGGAGCCTCAAAGCGTAATTATAAAAACAGTAGCCGATCCTGTTTTTAAAAAAGTTACAACTGGAGCATTAATTTTCATGTTGATGTTCCTTATGCTCAGATTTACCCTACGTAGAATTTCACGAAGTCTTCGTTCAAAAGACAAAAAAATATTCCGGCCTTAATATAATTATAATATAAGTATAATTATAAAGTATTTCTATGATTAACAAAACTTTTTTTTTAATTTGCTTTGTAAAAAAATCGTTACAAAGCTCTTATTTTAATGTATAATTTATATGTCAAATTTCAAGGGACTAAATATTTCTTACTGTATTTAGCCCTAAAGGAGTGGTATTTTGTGAAAACTTCACCGGTTTTCGAAGTAAGAGCAATTAAAAACTTAAGAGACATGATCGAACAAAGCAGCCAGCTATTTGCCGACAAAAATGCTTTTTATGTTAAAACAAAAGATAATTCATATAGAGGAATCACTTTTTCCGAGTTCAAGAATGATATTGACTCTTTCGGAACTGCCTTGCTTGAATTGGGCCTGGACAAAGGCTTTGTTGCCGTTATAGGCGAAAACAGGTACGAATGGTGCGTAACCTATCTTGCAACTGTAAACGGCGTTGGGGTAATTATACCTTTAGACAAAGAGCTTCCTATTGCCGAACTGGAAAATCTTTTAAGACAGTCCACTGCCAATGTCGTTGTCTACTCGGGTAAATTTCACGAAGGAATTAAAGAAATGTCCCCTCGCTTGAGCAACGTCAAATACTTTATCAACATGAGTGCAGATAAAGACGAAGATGAGAAGTTTATATCTTTTTGGTCTCTTCTTGAAAAAGGAAAGAAACTTTTGGAATCAGGTAAAAAAGACTACCTTAATGCGCCCATAGATGAAACTTCGATGAGTGCAATGATTTTTACTTCCGGAACAACAGACCATGCTAAAGCCGTCATGCTGTCCCATAAAAATATCTGTTCAAATATAATGTCCGTTTCAGCTTCTGTTCGTATGGACAGCAATGACTCAGTGCTTTCAATACTGCCCCTGCACCATACCTATGAGTGTACTGCAGGCTTTCTTACCATGATATACAATGGAGCAACAATAACCTTCAATGAGGGTCTAAAACATATAGGCAAAAATCTTAAAGAGGCACAGCGACAATCCTCATTCTGGTGCCTCTTATTTTGGAAAGCATGTACAATAAAATATGGGAACAGGCTTCAAAAAACAAAAGCCTTAAATTCAAACTGAAAGCCGGACTTTTCATCAGCAATTTACTGTACAAGGGTTTGAAAATTGACATACGCAGAAAGCTTTTTAAATCTATAATCGATAACGTTGGCGGTAAATTGAGACTGGTCATTTCAGGTGCCGCAGCACTTGATCCCGATGTGGCAAGGGGGTTTGAAGCTATGGGCGTAGAAGTACTTCAGGGATATGGTCTCACTGAAGCTTCGCCGATAGTTTCGGTAAATCGGGATAAGCTGTATAGGCATGATTCTGTAGGTCTTCCCCTTCCCGGGCTCGAGGTTGAGATTAATAACCCTGATAAAGACGGACTTGGTGAAATAATAGTTAAAGGTGACAGCGTAATGCTTGGTTATTACAATAATGAAGCTGCTACCAACGCAGTGCTTAAAGACGGATGGCTCTATACCGGAGACCTTGGACGCATGGACGAAACAGGCTTCATTTATATTACCGGACGCAAGAAGAATATTATAGTAACCAAAACCGGCAAAAATATCTTCCCTGAGGAAGTTGAAGCCTATATTAACAAAAGTCCGTATATCAAGGAGTCTTTAGTCTCGGGAAGAGAAAACGATAAAAACGACGAAACAATAGTAGTAGCCCAAATTGTACCGGATATTGATGCAATTAAAGCAAAACTCAAAATAGATACGGAACCGTCCCCTGAAGAGGTTTACAACCTTATTAAGTCAGAGATTAGGTCGATAAACAAGAACATGCCGGTTTATAAAAGAGTTGTTGATATAACCATTCGTGAAAATGAATTTGCCAAGACATCCTCAAAGAAGATTAAACGATATCTTGAGAAAACTCGCGTATAAATTGGATGTAGATAAATTGAAAGCCTCAGTAAAGATACTACCTTTATACTGAGGCTTTTATTTTCTTCTTATAACACAAATCTTAAAAATTTAAGTCCACGGTAAATCTACCTGTTAAATTTCAAACTATAAATTCCTGCCTTCTTTTTAAATTTCATGCTTGTTAAAATCTAAATCTTTATCAAATCATTCTGATAATTATAACAAGTCAATTAGTCTTTCTACAACTGAAAAATAAAAAATTGAACATAAAGTCTGATCATTTTTGCATTCAAACTTTAGAACCAAATCGGAGGTTGTTATATGAATTCAAAAGATATTGCTGCCAAAAGCCGTATGGAATCTGATAGTTTTGCATTAAAATGTATGAAGTTCTGTTTTATTTTTTCAATAATTGACTTTTTCATTGTAGAAATAAATAAAAAATGGAATGCAGATGCTGGAGATTGGTTAATTGCCTTATCGGGAATAGCAGCACTAATTCCGATTCTATATTATAAATTCTCAAAAGATAAGAAGAACTTTGTTGCTGTTTTACTGATTTCGGCAGAGCTTATTTCCATTGGATTATACGTAAGCTCATGGGTTTACGCAGCACCGGCACTGATATTTCCATTCGTTTTTGGAGCATTGTACTATGACTCAAAGATGCTAAAGAAAATAATGCTTATTAAAATTCCAGTTTTAATAGCCATGTCGATTTTTCTTTATTTTTTGTATAACGGAACTATGATAGAAGATGATGTTATATTTACAAAGACATTGGCCATAGGCTCAACTGAGTATTATCTGATACAGCTAATGGCCTACGGTTATATATTTATGTATATAGCAAAGAAAACCCATAGTGTATTAAACAGTGCGCTAGAGCAAGGCGAAAACAGCGATGCTTTGCTGAACAAGGTTATGGAGAATGCCGAAAATATTAATAAAAATATTAATGCTTTGTATTCTTATATCCATCAAAGCCGTGATTCACTAACAGCTATTTCAGAGTCAGCATGCTCTATTTCATCCAAATCAGAGGCAATGGCAAATAAAGCTGAGGAAAGCCAAAATTATATAAATGAGATTGAGACACATATAGAGAAAACCATGGAACATTCTAATATAATAACAAAGCTGACAGAATCTATGAGTGAAATTACAGAAAAGAACCAGAATAATATTGAATATATTGTTAAAAATGTAAATAAAATCAACACTTCCAATCAAGAAACCATCAAGCAATTTGAATATATCAGCCTGAATAATGAATTGATAAATGAAGCACTGCAGGTTATTAACAGTGTATCCGACCAAACCAATCTATTGGCATTAAATGCTTCTATCGAAGCTGCCAGAGCTGGAGAAGCAGGAAAAGCTTTGCAGTTGTAGCTACAGAAATCAGGAGCTTGCAGACCAATCCACTGCATCCGCCAAAAATATTACCGATATTCTTTATAAAATGAGCGAAGGAACCGAGCAATCCTTAGAAGCAATTAATCTAACACAAACTAATATATATGATACCCTTAAACTTTTGGAAAACACTAAAGGGGATTTTGCAAAAATGTACAGCTGTCAGAATTCTGTAATAGATGAAATAATGCAATCTGAAAAACTTATTAAGAAATTGGAAGAGCACATCCAAGCTATTAAATCTGTTATGGGACAAACTCTGTCCGAATTTGAGGCGACTTCATCGGGAATATCTGAAATTTCCGATGTTTTGGAAAAACTCAACCAATCTTTCCAAGCCATTTCCGATTTAGCTAAAGATGTTCAGACAAGTTCAAATAAATTAATAGAATCGTAATAACAAAATACGGACAGGCAGGTTCAGACAAACCTGCCTTTACTATGGTCATATGTTTCAGAAGTTAACTATGTATCTTCACTTGGTTTTGCTATATGCCATGCGTAAATTCGCTCGAAATTCATTCGTCCCAATATCATTTTTATCAAAAACACGTCGGTCCTTATATTTACCGATACCAACAATCCGAATACTACCTCCACCTTTTCTATTTGGCCAAACTGTAACTATGTTTTTACGATCCGGTCCGTGAGAAATCGCCTCGAAAATATAAGCACTGTCTCCTCTCTTTTTACATTGGTATTCTCTTCCGAGATAAATATTCAATTGAGCAAGTTCATCAATAATTATTTCAACCAACTTTGGGTATGAAGTATGATTTTCAGAACTAAATTCACCCATCATTTCTCCCTCCTATTTGTTTATTATATTTATCGGTTTTTGCTAATTTTTCTTAACTATTACTTCTCTACTCTAGTTTTACTTCTGCTAATACTGTCATACATAAGCCAAATGACTTATTATAATGAACAATATGACATTTTAAGCAAACCAAAAATCCATACAAGGCAAGTCAATCAGAAATGATGTGTTGTGTAAAGCGAATGCGAAATATCTTTAAATAAATAAAGAGCTATTCACATGAAGCAGGAAAATTCATTGAGCAATCCCACTGCATATAAATAGCTCTACAATTTACTAATCAAACCTTATTTCACAACAATATTAACCAGCTTGCCCGGAACGGAAATAACCTTTACAACATTTTTTCCGGATATTTCAGCCTTAATCTTTTCACTTTCCAAAGCCCTTTCCTCAACCTGCTCTTTCGTGAGATCCGACGGTATTACAATCTTGTCTCTCACCTTTCCGTTTATCTGAAGCACAATTTCAATTTCATCCCTGATAAGAGCAGCCGGGTCAAACGAAGGCCACTTCTGCTCATGCACACTGCTTTCCTTTCCAACTACCGACCACAGTTCTTCAGCAGCATGAGGAATAAAGGGAGCCAGCATAATTATCAATTTTTCAACAGAATCCTTGATAAGAGCCTTATTCTTGCTGTCATCAGCCACTTTATCCTTATAATAATACAAGGAATTTACCAGCTCCATAATAGCACTAATAGCAGTGTTAAAGTTGAATCTCAAGCTGATATCATCCGTAACACGCTTTAATGTGTTGTTCAGCATATACCAAAGCTCTTTGTCCTCCTTGGTAAACACGGAAGTATCAATGCCCGCGCCTTCCTTTATCGCACAACTAAACTCATTTACTATTCTCCATACCCTGTTGATAAATCTGTAGCAGCCTTCAACTCCCTGGTCGCTCCATTCCAAATCCTTTTCCGGTGGAGATGCAAAGAGTATAAACAACCTTGCTGTGTCGGCACCGTATTTTTCAATTATCTCTTCAGGCTTACGACATTACCCAGAGATTTCGACATCTTGGCGCCATCCTTCAGCACCATTCCTTGGGTCAGAAGGTTTGTAAAGGGCTCATCATAATCTACATATCCCAAATCATAAAGAACTTTCATAAAGAATCTGGAATATAAAAGGTGCAAAATTGCATGTTCAACACCGCCTATGTATTGGTCAACAGGCAGCCAATACCTTATATTTTCCTTGTCAAAAGGAGCTTTATCGTTACATGGGTCACAATACCTAAGGTAATACCATGAAGAACATACAAAGGTGTCCATGGTATCCAATTCTCTTTTTCCCGTCTTACCGCATTTCGGACAAGGAGCAGATATGAAGGTCTCACTTGTGGCAAGTGGCGATTCCCCAACACCTGAGAACTTAATATCTGTCGGCAGAATAACCGGCAAATCCTCTTCGGGAACAGGCACAGCCCCGCAATCATCACAGTAAATTATCGGTATAGGCGCACCCCAGTACCTCTGTCTGGAAATAAGCCAGTCTCTAAGCCTGAAGTTTACCTTTCTTTCACCATAGCCCTTTTGCTCAATATAATCAATTATCTTTCCGATAGCCTCATCGCTTCTTACACCGTTGAACTCTCCGGAGTTAACGAGATAACCTATATCTACAAAGGCTTCTGTCATTTTTGACGGATCAAGCTCTTGTCCTTCCGGCTGAATTACAACTTTAACCGGCAAATTGTACTTCTTTGCAAACTCAAAGTCTCTTTGGTCGTGAGAAGGAACTGCCATAACAACACCGGTTCCGTATCTGCGAGAACATAATTGGCAAGGTATAAAGGAACTCTGTCACCGTTTAACGGATTAATGACATACCTTCCTGTAAATACACCTTCCTTTTCAACATCGTTTGAAGTCCTGTCTATTTCATTCAAATACATCATTTTACTTATAAACTCATTGCATACCTGTTCTTGTTCGGTACCTTTAATCAATTCTTTTACAACAGGATGCTCCGGCGCAATTACCATATAGGTCACACCATATATGGTGTCAGGTCTTGTAGTATACACCCTGACTGACTTATCCATTCCGTCCACTTTAAAATCAACTTCAACGCCTTCACTTCTGCCAATCCAGTTTTGCTGCATAATCTTAACTTTGTCAGGCCAGCCCTTGAGCTTTTCAATATCGTCCAAAAGTCTTTGGGCATAATCGGTTATCTTAAAGAACCACTGCTCGAGGTCTTTTTTTCCAACCACCGACTTACAACGCTCACAGGCTCCGTTTACAACCTGCTCATTGGCAAGAACCGTTGCACAGGACGGACACCAGTTTACATAAGATTTTTTCTTATACGCCAGACCGTTCTTATAAAGTTGAAGGAACATCCATTGAGTCCACTTGTAGTAATCGGGATGACAAGTAGCAACCTCTCTATCCCAATCATAACTAATACCCAGTTCTTTAAGCTGCCTTCTCATATTGTCGATATTGGACCATGTCCAATCATTGGGATGGACACCCCTCTTAATAGCGGCATTCTCAGCAGGCAAACCGAATGAATCCCATCCCATGGGATGAAGTACATTAAAGCCGTTCATTTTTTTGAACCTTGCTACCACATCTCCTATGGAATAATTCCTTACATGACCCATGTGAAGATTTCCAGAGGGATAGGGAAACATCTCAAGCACATAATACTTCTTTTTATTTTCGTCTTCTTTTGCAGAAAAAGATTTGTCATCCAGCCACTTTTTCTGCCACTTCTTTTCAATGTCCATAAAATTATAATGCATAAAACAACCTCCAGATCCGATTAGCAATCGATAAAATTATATCAAAACTCCAAAAAACGTCCTATAAATGGAGTCCTTTTGCATCTACTTATAAAAAATACAGATGGATTTTCCTCTCACTGTCTGTGCTTCATTACTCCATCAGACCACAGTCTTTCAAGGTTATAAAATCCCCTGTCCTCTTCATGGAAAATGTGAAGCACCACATCTCCATAATCCACTAATATCCACCTTGCACTATTATAGCCTTCCTTATGCAAAGGTTCTATGCCAGCCTCTTGCATTTTTTCTTCCACTTCATCGGCAAGAGCCTTATATGCGTTGTGGATGTACCGCTGCATATTATAAAATAATCTGCGAGAATAGATATTTCCCTTATGTCAATGGTGTTCAAATCCTTGGCCTTTTTTTCCTCCAATATACTCACAATCTTT
>NZ_BAVR01000079.1 GCF_000521465.1 Acetivibrio straminisolvens JCM 21531 | reverse complement strand
TTCCATCCCATTCATCAATTCTCTTGTTAAACTTCTTGATGATCTCATCCGCCTTATCCCGAGAGAGTTTGCCTTCCTTGACCTTTTTATCGATTTTTTCTTTCAATCCTTTTTTAAGTTTTTCCCTCTTTTGCTCCGCAGTAAGTTTGTTAAACTCCTCAATTTCTTTAATCTTCGCATCTATTCTTGCATTGAGGTCATCTGCTTCTTCCTTTGTAATCTTTCCTGCATCCAAAAGCTCCTTAACCTTTGCCTTCTTCTTTTTAAGCCTTTCTATGGGATCTATTTGAGTATCGGAGCCTTTGTCCTTTGCTCTGTCTTTATTTATTTCATTTCCGCGTTTTTGCTCACAGTGATTCTTCTGCTGAGTTGTATCAGTTTTCGGCGTCTCTGTAGCTCTAGGAGCCGCGAAAACAGAAACGGAAGACAAAACAGCCATTATGGCAGTTGTAATCACAATTTTTGAAAATTTCACTTTTACACCTCCTCAAAACTAGTATAACCACACTGCGCAAAATAATTATCATGCTTTGCTTGTATTCATTTCGCAAATATTCCGATTATTATCAGTAAGATATGGTTATATTTTTTGATTATGAAAAACTTTATCTTAATCAGAGTATTTCAACAAGGCAAAAAAACACTTGCCGCTTTAAAAAGAAAAAAGATGCCCACCACTTATAAAAAGTAGGGACATCTATTTTCTCTCCTGCCTTGTTATAAATACTCAATATTGGTTAACAGCTTTGATATTACCACCGCAATTTCAGCCTCGTAGCCAGGCTTTTAGGATGTATTTTCCCGTCAAAACCGTTGACAACTCCAGCTTTCGTAAGTATAGCCACCGCTTCCTTTGCATAGCTGCTTATACTGTTTGCATCACTGTAATTTTCAAGGAATTGCTCATCGGCTTTGTCAATCTTTGCCGCAGCTGCGTTAAGAGCATTGACCACTATAACCATCATGTCCTCCCGGGTTATATTGGCATTGGGATTAAAATTCCTTCCGTCTCCCTTCACAATTCCCAGCGCCTTGGCAACTCCAACCGCCTCATAGTAATATGCATCTTTTTTGACATCTGCGAAATTCTCTTCAAAATCAGCCTCCAAATTCAGCGCCTTGATAATCATAATGGTAAAATCGGCTCTTTTCGTGTTCACTCCCGGGTTGAACATTCCATTTTCGTCACCCTTGACAACTCCTTCATTATAAAGCATGTCAATTGCATCGACAGCCCAAGAGTATTTCATGCCAACATCCGGAAAGTATTTAGACTGGTTGGTGCTAATCGCAAGTCCTTCACTCTCGTTGTGCAGCCTGTCTAAGGCAGTAACAACATAATATACGCTGTCAGCGTTTAATACCCCGTAATCTACGAATTTCTGCACACCCTGGCTGTTTTTTCTGACAGTGGCAATAAGCTTGTATGCACTGTTATCAGAGGTAATGTCCATCTTCTCCCCGGTATTAAAGCGGTAAATTGCATAATACGCGGTATCGGGGTCATTATCCGTCCATGAAATTTCCACTCCATTGGAAAGGGTATTTAATTTCCCCAGTATCGGTGTGTCAGGAGAACTCCCGCCCTTCCACGGCATTACCGGAATCAGGCTTTCTTAGACCACAGGTCATTTTTTACGGCATTCACCGCTTGCTGTTTGCCTGAATCCTTAAAATTCATAAAGCGAAACATAACAGTACCCATTATCTCAGGTTTTACCGCATTGAATTTCAACTGCCTTGTCAACTCCGGCACAGCATTTTCGCCTTTAAAATATTGATCACTGTCATCGTTTATCTTATAAAACGCCTGACCGATATAAAGATGCACATTTCTTCCCCTGCATACATCTGCCCACCACGAAGCCACTTCTCCATAAGGTGCTCTAGGGTTTGCAAAAGTGAAATAAATCTGGGGAGCAATATAGTCTATAAGTTCTTCTTTTACCCATTTTTTTGTATCGGCAAAACAGCTATCATAGTTTGTAAAACTTGCATTGGTATTGGAACCGTCACTATGCCCGTCACTCTTATTTCCCCATACCCCAGATGGACTAATACCGAATTTAACCCATGGTTTTGATGCCCTTATCTTTTGCGAAAGCTCCTTTACCAACAAATACGTGTTATTCCTTCTAAAATCGCCTATATTGGAAAACTGTCCTTTATTATATTTGTTATAGGTATCCTGATCCTTCAACTCACCCACATATTGCTCGTAGTAAAAATAATCATCAAAATGTACTCCATCCACATCATATTTTTTCACCACTTCCATGACACGGTCAATTACCCATTGCCTTGCTTCAGGTATCCCCGGGTCAACCACAAACCTGCTCATGGACGTCTTAATCCATTCGGGATGCTCGTTGTACACGCTCTTTGGAATTTTTAAAGATGAAATGGTTGAATCGTTTGTATTCATCGATACCCTGTAAGGATTAAACCATGCGTGAATCTCCAGGTTGCGCTTGTGGGCTTCTTCAACGGCAAATTCCAACGGGTCAAAGCCGGGATCCTTTCCAAAAGTTCCCGTCAGATAGCGCGACCAAGGTACTATATCCGATTTGTAAAATGCATCCCCCTCCGGGCTAACCTGGAAGAAAACAGCATTTAGATTCATAGCCACTGCATTGTCTAAAATTTCCACAAGTTCTTCCTTGCTTTTTCTTATTCTTTCTGAAGGATTCTCAATTTTTCTGGTATCAACAGACGGCCAGTCAAGATTTACAACAGTACTAATCCATGCCCCCCTAAGATGCCTTTTTACAACCGGTGTCTCATTGGGTATATACTTTTGGTACGGGCTCCAAGGCTCCGTCTTTGCACCACTGAACGTAAAAGTACAAACTATCATGAGAAATGACAATAAAGTGCAGATAAGTCTTCTGTAATGCTTTTTCATAAGAATTTTTAACCCCCAAAATAAAAAATGATATTTCCCTACTCACAATGTTATGTTTTCGGGGCATAGAAGTCAACCTGAAAATCTTGTTCATTATGTTTTTTATTCTATGTAACTTCTTTTTTCTCTCTTGGCATCTACCTCTTTCATTTCTCTGCAAAAGGCCAAAAATAAAGGAATGCCGCAAAACCAATTAAGTTTGCAGCACTCCTAATTTAATCTAAACCCAAAATAATCATCCGCATTTTGAATATCCGCAGCTTCTGCATACTACGCAACCGCCTTCGTGTTCAACCTTTTTGCCACACTCAGGACAAACCGCAGTATTTCCATTTTCTGTATCACCTTCCAGCTCAGCAACCTTGAAATCCGCTTCGTCGTTGAGCGTTTCTTCCAGTTTATAATAGGTATTAGCCGTAGGGCGCTGAAATTTCTGCTCCTCTGTAATAGAAATCTCACCGGCCGCATCTTTCTGTCCGTTCTGGATTTTCGCAACCTTTTCAATGAGCCTTCCGATAGCATCGGGACAGGACAGAACCTTTAAACCTTTCTGCCTTATTGTGGACGGACACCTTATCCCTTTAAGCTGCTCAACAATGTATTTGTAGTCAACTCCCGAACGAAGGGCAATAGATACAAGCCTTGCCGTAGCTTCCGACTGTGAAGGACATCCCCCTGCCCGTCCGGTATTTGTAAACACCTCACAAATACCGTAATCATCATAATTTACTGTTATATATAAATTTCCGCAGCCTATTTTCACTTTTTCGGTAAAACCTGTTGCAATCTCCGATCTCGGCCTTGGGGCTATGCCCGATACCGGCTTTGTTGGCTCTTTTTCTTTGGAATCACTTTCTTCCTTGCCTTTCACTTTTCCGATATTAAGTACCTGCAAGTCCCTGCTGCCATCCTGTATATCGTTATGCCTTTGCAATTTGTCTTGTATGCAAGCAAGAAAGCATCGGAAACATCCTTGCGGGTTGCTTCATTTCTCAAATTAACGGTTTTGGACACCGCATTATCGGTATATTTCTGGAAAGCAGCCTGCATTCTAACATGCCAGTCCGGCGAAATGTCATGAGATGTAACAAACACATTCTGAATTCTCTCCGGTATTTCACCAAATCCTTTTATTGTTCCCCTCTTGGCTATCCTTCTCATGAGTTCGTCAGAATAAAATCCCTCATTTTTAGCTATCTGCTTAAATACCGGATTTACCTCAATGAGCTCGTCATTATCCATTACATTTCTTATATACGAAATAGCAAATAACGGCTCAATTCCGCTGGATACACCCGCAATAATACTCAACGTACCTGTAGGTGCTATGGTCGTGGTAGTGGCATTTCTCACCTTTATCCCAAGATTCTTGTAAATACTCTTATCGTAGTAAGGGAATACCCCTTTCTTTTCTGCCAGCTCAATTGAAGCCTTCCTGGACTCGTCCTGTATAAAATGCATTATCTTTCCGCAAGATCTATGGAAATCTGAGAATTGTACGGGATATTCAGTTTGCAGAGCATATCCGCCCATCCCATAACTCCCAAACCTATTTTTCTTGTTCCTCTTGTCATTTCATTGATTTCAGGCAAAGGATACTTGTTCACATCTATAACATTGTCAAGGAAGTGAACTGCCTTCCATACCGTATTTCTGAGCTTATCAAAATCAACTTCCGGTTTTCCTTCAACGTACTTTATCATATTGCTTAAATTGATTGAACCCAAATTACATGCCTCATAAGGCAGCAAAGGCTGTTCTCCGCAGGGATTTGTGCTTTCAATCATACCTATTTCGGGAGTAACGTTGTCCCTGTTTAACCTATCTAAAAAGATTATCCCAGCTCACCGTTGGTCCATGCCATATCAACAATCAAATCAAATATCTCTTTTGCATTACGTTTACCGACTATGTTACCTGTATGAGGCTCAACAAGGTTGTAATCCTCATTATTTTCAACTGCATTCATGAATTCTTCAGTTATACCCACACTGATGTTAAAGTTTGTAATATCGGAATTGTTCTTTTTACATGTTATAAAATCAATAATGTCAGGATGGTCTACACGAAGTATGCCCATATTGGCACCCCTTCTGGTTCCTCCCTGTTTCACAGCTTCTGTGGCGGCATTAAACACCTTCATAAAGCTCACAGGTCCGCTGGCAACCCCTCCGGTGGAATTTACCGAAGAGCCTTTTGGCCTTAAGCGTGAAAAACTAAAGCCGGTGCCTCCACCGCTTTTATGTATAAGAGCAGCATTTTTTATGGTTTCAAATATTCCTTCCATTGTATCTTCTATAGGTAGAACGAAACATGCACTTAATTGTCCTAAAGGTCTTCCTGCATTCATAAGAGTGGGTGAATTCGGCAAAAAATCAAGACTTGCCATCATGTCATAGAATTCCTGTTCAATACTTTTAAGCTCATCTTTCGATACATATTCTTTATCAGCAGCTGCAACAGTCCTGGCAACCCTCCTAAACATTCCCTCCGGGTCTTCCAACAGCTTTCCGTTTCATCTTTGGCAAGATACCTTTTTTCCAGGACCTTAATTGCGTTTTCGGTTAAATTCATTTCATATTAGCCCCCTCACCAATTCACTACATTTTGTGTAGCTTCTTATAGCGTCATACAGTATATTGTATCATTTATCCTTTACAAGTCAAGCTCAAAAAAACCGTTTTTACGAGAAGTTTTTTAATTATATAACGAGATATTAAACTAAGATAGGTAAAATTGAATTATTAAAATTTTTCCTCTTTCATTTCACTCTAGGTGGCAAAAAAACAGATAGCAAATGATGACTCCATTTGCTATCCGCAATAATTACATAATACTTTTTTTAAAGTAAAAGGTTTACTCTTTCAAAAACGCTTCTTCCGAATACGTATTGTTCGCATCCCAGAATATCCACTCTTCATAGCCGGCATCATAAACAGCCTGAATTTGCTCTCTTACCTGCTTAGGTCCATAGCTCTGGTAATAGCCTTTACCAAGCCATGATGCCGTAAAGTCTTGAATATAAGCCTTACATCAGCTTTACTGCCTTCGACCTGTTCCAGTCTGTCTTTGCACTTAACAAGACTTTGATATACCACTCCATAAGGATCAAGGTCCGGTTTCATAAACTGAACACCGTTAACTTTCTGGCCAACAGCATAGTGGGACGGATATACCATAGGCGAAATGTAATCCACATCTTTTACTATTTTTTCAAGATACTGTCCAATGTCTTCCGTATCCGCCGGGCTTTCCAGTATTATCCCAAATACGTCCGCCGACAGAACAACTCCCGGAAGCTGTTCTCTTGCATAAGCTAAAAACTCATTTATTACTTCATATTTTTCCTTTCCGCCGGTATTAAAGTTCATAGATTTTTTGCTTCCGTCGTTAGGAAATCTGATATAGTCAAATTGGATTTCGTCAAACCCTTTTTCAACGGCTTCTTTGGCTATCTCAATCAAATAAGGCCATGAATCCTTGTTATAGGGGTCCAGCCATGTAAGATTGTGATTGTCGCGCCACGAACCTCCATTCACACTCTTAACCGCCAATTCCGGCTTTTTGGAGGATAAAACAGGATCCTTAAAACATACAAGTCTTCCAATAACATGAATATTATTATCATGAAAAGTTTTTAATACTTTGTCCGCATTGTACTTAGTCTTCCATGCACCGATTTCTCTTACAGCCGGTACATTTGACTCATAGCCAACATATCCGTCGTCATCCTTGATGTCTACAACATAGGCATTAATTTCCGTACTATTTGCAAGATTAACATAATGCTGAACTCTTTCGTCACTTCCCACAGTCCATCCTGTAAGATACAGAGCTTTTACCTTGATATCCTTCTTCACAGGCTTTACATCTTCTCCGGAATTGCTCGGTACCGGGCTTGCTTCTTCACCTGGTTCTGAAGTTGTCGGAACATCACTATCCGGGTTACCATCATTGTTTGCTTGACCGTTGTCGGTTGCTTGTGCTGTAGGTGCAGGATTGTTTACTTCGACATCTGCACCTTTGCATGCTGCTAAAGAAAAAACAAATACAAAGACCATCAATACTACTAAAAAATACCTGTTTCTTAAAGTTATTTGTGCGTTTTTGGCTGACATATTGACCCCCCGTTGTGTTTTTTTGGTTTTTTAATTAGTTGCATATACTTTTGCTATTATATTATTAAATTATAGCATAAATATATTTGTTGTCATTATCAATAAATACCATATTAAATCTTTGTACAGGTTATTTTGCCGTTACATATTCAATAATACTATTTAGACGTAGAAATATCGATAAAAGTTTAATTTATTTTAAAATTATTTTCTGGAAAATGCTGACTCCGTATATGTGTTTGCCGCATTCCAAAATATCCATTCTTCATAGCCGGCATCATAAACCGCCTTTATCTGCTGTCTTATCTGCTCGGGTCCATAATGCTGATAATAACCTTTGGGAAGATATGAAGCTGTAAAATCCTGAAGATACGGTCTTACTTTTGCTCTATATCCCTCTACCTTTGATATCCTGTCCTTTGTTTTTAAAAGCACATTATATACAACTTCATACGGCTTTAAATCCGGTGCAGTAAAAAGTATGCCGTTAATAGACTGGCCCTTCCCGTTTCCCATCATTCCATGGGATGCATTGGCATAATGAGAAGGATATATCATTGGAGATATATAATCCACATCCATTCCTACTCTTTCCAACACCTGTCCTATGCCTTCCGTATCTCCCGGGGTCTCGCAAACAATAGCAAATATATCTGCCGAAACCGGTGCCCCCATTTTATTTATTTCATTTGCTGCCTCCTTAAGAAAACCCGAAATTGCATCAGCCTTTGACAAAGGATTTTCCCCGTAATCAACTTCGTTTTTTCCTGCAGCAGGAAATCTCACGTAATCAAACTGAATCTCGTCAAATCCTTTGCTTACTGCCTCCTTTGCAATATCAATATTGTATTTCCATACCTCCTTGTTATAAGGGTTTGTCCACGCTATACTTCCGTTTTCCCTCCATATCGTTCCGTCCTTGCGTTTTATAGCGAGATCCACCCTCTTTCCGGCCAGGTAATTATCCCTGAAACATACAATTCTTCCGATTACATATATATTGTTGTCATGTAAAAGCTTTATGACTTCATCTACATTATACAACTCGTGATATGCCCCGATTCTCATTACACTTTCCAGCCCGGAAAGATAATTGACCTTTCCATCCTCTTTTATATCCAGAACCACTGTATTTAGCTCGGTAGTATTTATAAGGTTTATAAGCTTTTCCATAAACTTTTTGTTTCCGGCAGAAGTCCCGGTAATATATAACCCCTTTACTTTTACCGGTTCTCTTTTAGGTTGAGGGCTGGGAGGAATCTCTTCTTTGTTGATGTTTTCGTTGTTGCCATTCTCATTTGTCGAAGAATGCCCCAGCTGAATGTTTCCATTCTCATCAATTTTTTTGCTTTTTCTATTTGAGCTATCGCTATAATATATAAATGCATAAGCTGTTGCAAAAACAGCCAAAAAAGCAACCAAAGTCATCAATAACCGTCTGTTCTTAAACATCCTTTTCTCCCATTCCATATGCTATAATATTTTGTTATATTATTTGCTTGGCATGGGTATGTTTAAACATGAAAACTTTGATAATCAGTTCTTTGAAATCAAAAAAGAAGTCAACAAGAACCGGTCTTGTCAACTTCTTTTAATGCCAATGTATTATCTGTGTGTTAAAACTACATTCTAGTTGTTGTATAGGTAATTGTAGTTTTATAATCTACCGGCAATTCTATTGTCTGGCTCTCAATACCTTCCATTGCCGGAATTACCAAACTCATTTTGCCCGATATTTCCTGAGTGATTTGTCCTTCTGATAAAAAGCCGTTTTTAATATTAACTTTTATGTTTCCTGTTACTGTACCCGAAAAATCTGCAGTCATATCCATACCCATATAATCAGCAGAGTTGGAAGAATCAGTTTTTAAATCAGCCTTAACCGAGATATAGGCAGTATCCCCTTCTATTTTGTCTAGAGTGTATGTGGTGGTTACGTTTATATCAACAAAGGATTTTACGCTATCTTCAACAGTCCAAGTGTCACCGGCTTTAATATTTCCTTTATCGGGGAATATCACAGCCGATTGAACAGCTGATTTTATTGATTCATCTCCAAAGCTTTGTTTTAAACTTTCTTTCATCTGCTCCTTTAAAGCCTGTGCTCCTTCAGCTTCACCAAAATCCACAGAATCCACGACTGAATTTAAAAGGTTGTCAATGCCGCTGATTTCCTTAATTTCACCATATTTAGTCATTTTGGCTGTAAAGCCCTTGCCTATAAAACTATTGTATATTGCTGACATCGGATCATCGGAATTGACATTTTTTGAATCAAAGGACTGCGTTGAGCCATTTGAACTCATATCAATTTTTAAAGCATCATATTTATAGTCTGCTGTAATATTACCCTCTGAATCCACTTCATTAACGGTTACGACAAAGTCAAACACCATATTTTGATCGGTCGTTATCTTTTGACCGCTTTGTTCCATATCCATTGTTTGTTCCATCTTAACCTGGTATTTGTAGCTTTCGCCGGCTTTGACATTAACGTACAATGCCAAACCGGAATTACATGCACACAGAGAAAATGCCATTACAGCTGCTATTAGTGCGACTAAAATTCTTTTTGATTTCATAAATAGTATCATCCCTCCTAAATGTATTAGGAGTTAATTATATAATACCTGTAAAAAAAGTCAAGAAATATTTTCAAATCCAAAAAGGCTCTTTGCCCGATTAGTGTTCATTTATCTCAATATTTGCCGGTGTACTTACCCCTGACGCATCAAATGCCTCAAAGGACTTTGCCCCACTTCCGAAGCAACATTTTTAAATACCGGATAGTCACCGTATTCAATATAACCTATACCTTCTCCACCGTCAGCCGTACCTATAACCTGAATAGTGGAAGAACTGAGGTCGTCATATTCTTCGGCTTCAAGTTTTGTAAATGCACTTTTTGTTGATGGAGTCACAGTCAGCCCGACAGTCGGAGTAACTGTAGAATTTGAGCTCAAGTACTCCCTCAACCATTTCAGAGCAGGACGTTCAGTGCCCGATGATGTAAACAGAATTGGAAATTTAAGGTTTTGACTCTACAGTGGAATTTCAAGCCGAATCAATCTTCCCAGCACATTCAGATCCTTTCTGTAAATCGTATCGGTTACTAATCTTCCGCTATTGCTAACAAGCAGTAGTTTGCCGTTTCCAATGTCCTTTATCTGCCTTACTGTCCTCTTACCTTTATAATCAACAAAGTAAATTCCATCCTTATCAATGTCGTGAGTATTGTAAACCAAAGCAAGATCGTCCTTGATAATTCTAAAACCAGACATGTCGTTATCTTCAATCATCAGATAAAACACCTTGTCTTTCGGAAAGCCTTCAACTTTGTTGTGGATTATAGGCAGCTGCTTTGTATTAATCGCTTTGTCCATCTTATACCGGTATACAGGTACAGGCATGAGAATTCCCGAAAGGGCATCATTCCAAATATCCTGTATAGGCTTCTCAACAACCTTCACCACATTTCCGTCCGGTTCCGGCTTGTTTTGTTCAACTTCATATAATTCCAGTTTCCCCACTTCACCCCGCAATGCTCGGGAAAATTTTTTTACGAGGTCTTCATTCAGTATCCTTCTTCCTGATTCCACATCGATAATGAATCCTTCCGAAACGCCTACCAATTTAGCAAGCTGCTTTTGAGTAATTCCGAGTTCCTTCCGAAGTCTTCCAATCTCCGAACCTAGTCTGCTCATATATTCTTCACCTTTTTCTATGTATAATTTTTGATGTTATGTTTTTAATTGAACTATTTTTAATTGAACTATAAATGATAATATATAAATTATATCAGTGGAAGGCAATTTGAAAATTTGCTTTCCCATTATATGCAATATTAAATTCTATATACCCAATGATATTAGTCTGATAAATTTGATTTTATGTCTTAATAAGGTTTAACTCCTTTTCTGTAAATATAAAGAGTAATTGTAGAACCTCTAATTGGCCATGATTTAGGCATATACATATATTGTCCAGTCTTTTCATCGTAAAAATATCTTTCTTCAATAACATCCGTATCCTTTACTTTTGATCTCACAAGACTCATGATTTCTTTTACCGTATCCTCGCTTAACCTTTGTAACAATATTTTTTCCATGTCATCTTTCTGCTTCTCAACATTTTTTCTTAAAAATGATATTGTAAACGTTACTTCATAACTTGGACTCTCTCTTTCACCTGCAACCGCTAGGTCTATATCCTTTGGTACAATGAATCCAGCCACTTCCCTTGTGTCACCATCATATTCCACTTTACCCGTCTTAACCGTTTCTATGTACACAGTTCTAATTTCAGCTCTCCAACTAACAGTTGCACCAAATGCTTCCGCCACATAACGAGCCGGCACGAACGTTCTTCCTTCTATCAACAATGCCTCCGTATCCATTTGCTTTTTTTGCCCGTTCAGCTCATATTCCTTTTTCCCAATAAACAATACTAATGTCGTTTCATTCATTTTAAATACTGCTTTCTTTGCATTTCCATCCCAAGTTACTGTTGCTCCTAAAGCTTCTCCGATAAACCTAGCAGCGTCTGTGTTCTTCCGTTTGCATCAATGAATGGCTGTGCATCGGGAAAATCCATTTCTTTTCCATCAACAACTACATGAAGAGGAATATTAATTGCAAAGCCTACATTTGTAAATAGAACCATTAACATAAACACTGCTAATATTGTTATCACTATTTTTTTCATTCCTTATCCCTCCAATCTTAATATTGATACGGTTTAGATGGAATTTTACAACAATTTTACACATGTTTCAAGAGTATTAAAACATTTAGTTTGCTTGCGTGAGTGAACAAAAACTCTCAAATATCCTGAAAACAGAAAACCGTGTACCCTACAGATCTAGTACATACGCACTCTTTCAGGGTAACACGGTAAGTTATTGTTATATGTGATATTAACTTTTTAAATTTATACACAGTTATTAACTTATATCATCATATATCGAGCCTTTTACAGTAACCTTAATGCCATCTAAAATGACTTCCTTTAATGAATCATTTATTGATCTGTATTCAACATTAGCAATTTTACTTAAGTTTATAGGAGAAAGCTTTACTCTAACATAGTATTCTCCATCCGGCATTTTGGGATGAGTGTAAAACATTTTATTATTTTCGTTTACTTTAATTGTAACCTTTGTAGTCTCGGTTATTTCATATACTTCTCCTCCTGCAACATATTCTCGATATTTATACTTGTTATAACTGTCTAAGCTGCCTGATAAAGAATAACCTTCCATAGACATTTTCCAAAAATCGTGACTTTTATTTTCATTTTCATCATCATACGGCTTGTCAGAATAATAGGGTATCCTATATTCATTATTTTTGTATTCTTTATGTATATCTATCAATCCATCATCTTTTACAGTCAATACTCCAAGGTCTGTGTAAGGCCCATTTGCAATATTTACAGGCTGATTGCTTGAATTAATATATATTAAGTTTGATTCATATCTGAAGGAGTTGATTAACTCATCTACAAGCTTTTTATGCTCCTCTGTCTCGCCTTTGCTATTCTTATAGGTAACAGTTGTAACCTCAAATGTATATGTACCTGTTGGATTAAAGTAATAGCCTGATTTTATTGGATACTCGTAATTTCTTTGCAGGTTTTTATCTGTTGCAAATACTGCCTTGTCATAAAATGCTTTGTCTTTTTTACCGTCTCTTGCAGCATTCTTAGCTTTTTCGTAATCCTGTTTCATTGAGCTGGTTACATTCCAGTCGATATCAGCACTGCACTGCTGCACGAACTCCCTTTCGTATTTGCCCGGTACAGATTGATATGTAATCGACTCTCCACGGTCATTCAGGTTCCACATATAGCGTATTACGCTAAACTTAATAGGAGTGTTTGTCCATAGGATTCTTGCTTTAAAGTCCGTGTCATAATTATTACTAATTTTATTCTCATATACCTTTTTGCTCAAATCTTTCTTACCGTTATACACATATGTGTTTATTTCTATCGGAGCATTTCCGCTTCGTTTGCTGCTTGCATAACCTGTTTCTACTACATAACCCGAACAGCCTTCAGCTTCACAGTCCTCATGTTTATTACATTTCGTGTTGTATTCATACTTTTTCAATACAGAAATATCATAGGGCGTATCTAAAGACTTTGTTATTATATCAGCCTCTTTATCACTGACTAACCAACTTTTATTTTGAGGATCATCTCCAAAACTACTTCTATAAATTTTAGCTATTACATTCGGCAAACTCACTGCTACTTGGTCTTCATAATCATCGACAGTTACACTCCCAATCTGATGATTGTGTAAGAATTTCGTATTTACATCAACACTAAAAGTATTTACTTTGCCATTCCCACTCCACGAAGCACCACTTGGCTTATTAAAATTAAATATAATATCCTCATTAGCCAGTGGATAGCGTATCTCCCGAGATAATGCATAATACGGCAAATCATATTTCTTGACCGCTAAATTTACAGGTTTTTCTGGTTTAATCACTGTGGAAACGGTATTATTTTCTACATTACTTTCTAAAGGATTTTTTCCGTCTTCATTAATTACAAACTCTACATAGACATCACTACTAGGCATTGTGAACTCAGCATAAAAACATTCTTCCTTATACCGTGCCAATATATCTACACTTCCGCTTTGAACACCTGATGAACCGCCAAATTCAAGCCCATAAATATCCGCATTCAATGGAATACTTTTTCCATCACTATTTTTTGTAGTAATATTCCACTTAAAGTTTACACCCTTCAGATCCGTGTTAAAGTGCGATTTTACTTTTACCCCAATCAACACTTTTTTACCTTCTGTCGTACTTCCGGGAATATTGCTGAAACTAACATCCAAATCTTTTTCATCCATGTCAAACGGCTTTATAAGAAACGACCTATAGTTAAGGTTATTATATCCATTCCAGTAGTAAAATGCTATGCCTAGTCCCCATGCATGTTCTGTCGGAGGCTGAATTATGTATAGAAAGTCTTCAAAATTGTCCTTTAATTTTTCCGGCACATCAACTGCATTTTTTACAAAATAGTTTCTCTCGCCTGTATAAACTTTAACATGATCAGGGTGGAAATAATTAAATTTTATCCATTTATTTATATACTCAAGGACATTGTTTGATAAGGTTTTTTCTACAACAGTTCCATTCTCACTACATAGATACCTTACTTTTGTACCATCAAGCCATGGTTCTTTAACCCACATTTTGTCTTCCGCAGCATAACCTTCATTATCGTGTGGAAAAACAGGGTTCGGGAAAACCGAACCATCTATTGCATATCCCAATGCACGATATTCGTCCTTACCATTAACTTTTTTTACAAAGTCTCTACCTGCTGATGTCGTTTTCTTGCTCGCTTGTATATTATCACCATATACAAATACAGGTCTATTTGAGAAAACATCTAAACCATATTGGGCAAGCTTATCATTTATATCCATCCCATCAATTTGTAGTAAATAATAATTCTCATAATCCATTTTTTTTAATAGAAAATCATTAGCATCATCAATTGCTTCCTTTGCACTCTTATAACTTATTGCATATGTATTCATAAACATATGTGATATTAAAATACACAACGATATTATACAACATAATATTTTTTTCATAGAATCTTACCTCCTCAGAACTTTACAAATTTAATTCCGCGTCCTAAGGTGTAACTCCTTTTTTTAATATATATAAAGTAATTGTAGAACCTCTTATTGGCCATGACTTAGCAAGATAAATATGTTGGCCAGTCTTTTGGTCATAAAAATATCTTTCTTCAATAAGGTCCGTATCTTTTACCTTCGACCTTATAACACTCATGATTTCTTTTACCGTATCTTCACTAAGCCTCTGTAATAATATTTTTTCCATATCATCTTTCTGTTTCTCAACATCCTTTTTTAAAAAACCAATTGTAAACATTGCTTCAAATCTACTATCTTCTTTTCCATCTGCAACCATTAAATCTATATCTTTTGGTACAATAAATCCCCCCACTTCCCTTGTGTCACCATCATATTCCACTTTGCCTGTCTTAACCGTTTCTATGTACACAGTTCTAATTTCAGCTCTCCAACTAACAGTTGCACCAAATGCTTCCGCCACATAACGGGCCGGCACGAACGTTCTTCCTTCTATCAACAATGCCTCCGTATCCATTTGCTTCTTTTGCCCATTCACCTGATATTCCTTTTTCCCAATAAACAACTCTAATGTTGTTCCACTCATTATAAATACTGCTTTCTTTGCATTTCCATCCCAAGTTACTGTTGCTCCTAAAGCTTCTCCAATAAATCTTGCGGGCGTCTGTGTTCTTCCGTTTGCATCAATGAATGGCTGTGCATCGGGAAAATCCACCTCTTTCTCATCAACAACTACACGAAGCGGAATATTAATTGCAAAGCCCACATTTGTAAATAGAACCGTTAACATAAATATTGTCAATATTGATATTGCTATTTTTTCATTTTTTATCCTCCAATCTTAATTTTCATATTGGTTTTATGCTAATAAAATGTTTATATAAAGTAATGGTAATATAAATAAAATACTATAATTTGTCACCTTTTTCAAGTTAGATTTCTTCTCGACACTGACTAATTGCATTACCAAAAGCATCATAGCTGCAGCTGTTTATAACTTTTGTCTACCACGGTTACATATGTATCATCTACAGCTTGCTTCTATGTTCAAAATCAATTTCGTTCTACTCATGTATGCAAATTTGTAAGTTGTACTTTTTTAACTTTTTGCATCCAAACTTCTATCAGTAAAATATTTATATATAAGCTCTCCCTATCATACACCAAAATTACTCTAATATTGGATTGTACAATTCTGAAGATTCGCCACTATACCGAATATACCATGTTTTATAGTCGGTATAATTGAGTTCTCCATCTGAATCAGGTAAAGAAAAAATATTACATCCAAAATGTTCACCATTGTCTCTGTATGTAAAAGCAATTGTAAATGTAACAAAGTTATTCTTATATCTTTGAGCATGATATTTTTTCAAATCGTTAAATACCTTTTCCGACTGTATATATTTTGTCGTCCAAGAAAATTATAATGCTCCCCATTGTCAAGACAATTTTTTTAGCTTTTCTAAGTTAGATCCTCTCTCCCTTAAATTTAAAGATTTTATATTATTTTACAAATGTTAGTATG
>NZ_BAVR01000080.1 GCF_000521465.1 Acetivibrio straminisolvens JCM 21531 | reverse complement strand
TATATTGTCATATTACAATTAATTATTTAGGACTTTAATTTGAATATCTTTCCTGGAAGCTGCTCAACAATTCCTTTTAATTCGAGCATTACCAGTATTGAATTAACAAGCTGTATGCTAAATCCCGTTTTTCTTGCAATAGTATCAATATGCATGGACTCAAGCCTCAAATACTCTACAATCTTTTTTTCATCCTCATCAAGACCTTTTAACAACCTGTCATCTTGAAGGCTTTTTGTAAAAAAAGTCCTTTGTTCTTTCCTCGGTAAAGTAAATGTTTAATTCTTCAAGTATATCGTCAATTCCTGTTACTATTTTGGCACCTTCTTTAATTAATTTATTGGTTCCGGTGCTTTTCATACTGTTGACATTTCCCGGAAGCGCAAAAACTTCTCTTCCCTGGTCCAAGGCAAAATTTGCCGTAATCAGAGAACCGCTGCGCTCTCCTGCCTCTATCACAATAACTCCCAAGGAAATACCGCTTATTATCCTGTTGCGGGCGGGAAAATTTCCCGGCAAAGGCGTAGTACCGGAAGGTATTCCGACAGGCAGGCACCGTTCTCAACTATACTTTCCATAAGCTTTTTATTTTCGTATGGATATACAATATCAAGACCGCACCCTAAAACGGCAATAGTTCTTCCCTTTACTTCGAGAGCTCCCTTATGGGCAAAAGAATCAACTCCCCTAGCCATGCCGCTTACAACAGTAATACCGTATTGGGCAAGCTCACAGGAAATTTTCTTTGCCATATCAAGCCCATAGGATGTTGCCCTTCTAGAACCGACTACAGCCAAATATTTTTCCTCCTTTTGGATGGATCCCTTCATATAAAGGACTAAAGGAGGATCGTATATATTCTTAAGGTATAAAGGATACAATTTATCTTCTAATGTAATAATTCTAATGTCATTCTTAAAGATATTATCAAGATGACGATCTACATTTTGCTTAAATTTTACATTAGTCAAATTTAAAATATCCGTCTTGTTTAAGAAAGGAAGATTCCTTAATTCATCCTCTCCGGCATTCCAAACATTATGTATGTCTTTGAAATACTCCAGAAGCTTTCTTGACTTGACTGCTCCAACTCCCGGAATGGAACTTAGCCATACCCAGTCTTTTAAACTACCTTCCATCCATACTCTCCTTTATAAATAAACGTAAGCAACAATTGCCATACACGTTTTCACAAAATAATTTACCATGTATTGTCCGTTGAATCAAGCTTTTCCTGATGTAATCATCGCAAACACCTTTAGCCTTAAAATATTTCTTTAACATAAGGATAGCAAAAAATGTAAATCTTAAAAAAACAACATGGCAAAAATTATTTTATTTGCAGTTCCACCGGACAATGATCGGATCCGAGTACATCGTCGTGTATAGAGGCACTTACCAGACGATCTTTTAGCTCCTCCGACACGCAAAAATAATCGATTCTCCACCCGGCGTTTCTTGCGCGGGCATTAAACATATATGACCACCATGTGTATGCGTCCTTTTTATCTGGATAGAAAAATCTAAAGGTATCAATAAAACCGGCATCAAGAAGCTCCGTAAATTTTGCGCGTTCTTCATCGGTAAAACCTGCACTCCTTCTATTGGTTGCCGGATTTTTAAGGTCTATTTCCTTATGGGCTACATTCATATCGCCACAAACAATAACAGGCTTTTTGGCCTTCAGCCTATAAGATAATTCCTGAAGTCATCCTCCCACTTCATTCTGTAATCAAGCCTTTCCAGCTCCTTCTTTGCATTGGGAGTATATACATTGACCAAATAATAGCTGTCAAACTCCAAAGTAATAACCCTTCCCTCTCTGTCATGTTCATCAATTCCGATTCCATTTTGGACAGAAAGAGGCTCTATGCGGGTAAATACAGCAGTTCCCGAGTACCCCTTTTTCTCAGCATAATTCCAGTATTGATGATACCCTTGAAGTTCAAGCTCTACTTGTCCCGACTGAACCTTGCTCTCCTGTATGCAGAACATATCAGCATTGACATTGTTGAAATAATCTAAAAATCCCTTGTTCATGCAGGCCCTCAGTCCATTAACATTCCATGATATTAATTTTGTCATAACTCTCTCCTCAACAGTTTAAATAATAAATACATTTCTCTGTACCGGCAGCTTGAAAATCAACAAAAACTATTGTCGACAAATCAAGCAGCGGCATATTAGAATTACCACGTTTTCATACAATTATATCATCAAACGGGTTTGCTTTTAATTTATTCTTGCGCCAAAAGGTACCAGTCCAAGCTTTGCAAGCTTGAAATGCTGAAGACCGAAGGGTATTCCGATAATTGTTATACAAAACAACAGTCCTGTAATAAAGTGAGATAAAGCAAGCTCCCATCCTAAAAAGATAATCCATATAATATTAAAAAGCAATCCGCCGACTCCAAAATTGCCAATTTGCACTTCCCTGCCGAAAGGCCATAACACAAGCCCTGCAATTTTAAAACACTGAACTCCAAAAGGTATCCCTATAATCGTTATACATAAAATCAATCCCGCAAGCATCCATCCTAAAGCTAAAAAAATTCCTCCAAACAGCATCCATATAATATTTCCTATAAACCTCACCGGTTTGTCCCCCTTTTATTTAACTTACTTATTCACCAATTATCTTCACCAACACCTTTTTTGGACGTTTGCCGTCATACTCTCCGTAAAATATCTGCTCCCAGGGTCCAAAATCCAGCTTGCCGTTGGTAACAGCCGCCACCACTTCACGCCCCATTACCTGACGTTTCAGGTGGGCATCAGCATTGTCTTCGTATCCATTGTGCTTATACTGACTGTACGGTTTTTCCGGCGCCAGGGTTTCAAGCCACTTTTCAAAGTCTTGATGAAGCCCCGGTTCATCGTCATTTATAAAGACACTTGCCGTAATATGCATGGCATTAACCAATACAAGCCCTTCTTTTATACCGCTCTCATCAATGCAGGCCTGTACTTGGCGTGTGATGTTTACATATGCCCTCCTTGAAGGCAGATTGAAAACAAGTTCCTTTCTATAAGATTTCATTGAAAATTCCTCCTGTTCCAAATATTATTCAAGTATTATTTATATTAAATATTTTTTAGCTTACTATATTATTTTATATATTCACCCGGCCAACCATTTTTTCCTGTCAAGGCTTCTGTACTGTATTGCTTCCAATAGATGATTCGCTTTTATATCCTCACTTTCCTCCATGTCCGCTATGGTTCGGGCAACTTTTAGTATTCTGTTATGGGCTCTTGCGCTTAACCCCAGCCTGTCAAAAGCATCTCTCAAAATACCTTTGCATTTGTCATCCAGTTTGCAGAACTTCTTGATGAGTGAAGGCGAAAGCTCTGCATTTGAAAAAATACCGAGCCCTTTGTATCTTTCCTGCTGTATTTTTCTTGTTCGATTTACCCTTTCCCTTATTACGCTTGACTTTTCTCCTTCCTCATAACTTTCCAGGTCCTTGTATTTCACCGACGCAACTTCTATGTGCAAATCTATTCGGTCCAGAAGCGGACCGGAGATTTTACCCAAGTACTGCTGAATCTGCTTTGGGCTGCATGTGCACTCTTTTGAATCCTCAAGGTAATTGCCGCATTTGCACGGATTAGCCGCACATATCAATGTAGTCCTTGCAGGATAAGTCAAAGTGGCGTTAATTCTCGAAATGGTCACCACTCCATCTTCAAGAGGCTGTCTTAGGACCTCAAGCGCATCCTTGTTGAACTCCGGAAGTTCATCCAAAAACAATACACCATAATGGGCAAGACTAATTTCGCCAGGCTTAGGTATTTTTCCTCCTCCAATCAGACTGACGTTTGATATTGAGTGGTGAGGTGCCCTAAAAGGTCTCTGGGTAATAAGAGAAGTATTTGCAGGCAAGGTACCGGCAATACTGTGAATTTTTGTTACTTCCAAGGCTTCTTCAAATGTCATTAAAGGAAGAATTGTAGGAAGCCTCTTGGCAATCATTGTCTTACCGCATCCGGGAGAACCTATCATAAGGCAGTTGTGCCCACCGCTAGCCGCAACTTCAAGAGCCCTCTTTACATTCTCCTGCCCCTTAACATCGGCAAAATCCGCATCATAATCAAGGCTCCTTTGAAAAATCGATTCAATATCCACTTCATGTCTCCCAATTTCCGATGCTCCATTCAAATGATTGACCACATCTCTTATGTTTTTTGCCGGAAGTACATTAATATCCTTTACAACCGCTGCCTCATCCGCATTTTCCATGGGTAAAAATATGTTCTCCACACCATTGTCTCTTGCAGCTAAAACCATGGGAAGTATACCCTTTACGGGTTTTATTTCTCCATCCAAAGAAAGCTCCCCCAAAAAAGCATACTTGTCAAGACTACTGTTCCTTATCTGTTCCGTCGCAGTCAATATTCCCAGGGCTATTGGCAGGTCAAGGGCAGAACCCTCTTTTTTCTTGTCGGCAGGTGCAAGATTTACCGTAATTCTCTTTATCGGAAATTCAAAACCAGCATTTTTTATAGCAGCCCGCACCCTCTCCTTTGATTCCTTCACGGCAGTATCTCCAAGCCCAACCATGTCAAAGGACGGAAGTCCATTGCTTATGTCTGTCTCTACAATCACAACATAACCATCTATCCCCATCAGACCCATACTTTTTATTTTCGAGAGCATCTTTCCCCACAACCTTTCTTGTCCAATACATAAATGTATCGAAATCAGCAAAACTTTATCCAAATATCGCCACATAATTATACCACAACATGTACAAATTCTACATCTTTTATTAAAAATCTGTTCTCTTTTATTTTGTAATTTATAACAATAAGGCAATAATAAAAAGTTCTAATGTTTAATGCCGTTTAATTTATTCTACTCTGTAGCAGTAACCATTTTAAGAATTTAAACCTATGATATATTAAGAACCAAAATACAATATTGTCCTACACTAGAATTTAAAATAATTTTATTTATCCTTTAAATAATGTATCGGGAGGAATGTTTAATGTTTTTCTTTAGAAGAAGGCCAAGAAGAAAGCAGCCCGAACTAAAAGCTCGGGACATCGAGTCCCTTCGCTTTTCCCCCTTTCATTTCATTCCAAGAGGCCAAATAAAAAAATCAGGCCAAAGCCTGATTGTGAACCAATTTCTTTTGAAAAGAAACCTTTTTTATCCCATAATGCCTGCTTTTCAGCCCATATGGCAAATTATATAGGTGAAACAGTAACCGTATTTGTGGAATCTGGAGGAATATCCGGGGCAGGTTTTACAGGAGTACTTTTATTCGCAAATGAAGTGTACATTGAGCTTATTATCTCCATAGCCCCACCCCCGGCATGTTCTCTGAATAATTTTGGCGTCGGACAGTTTCAAGGTTCCCCTCTTTTCAATATTGGTGCATTTGCCGTAATTCCTGTAGATAAGATTATTTCCTTTGTACATAACAACATCTGAGCTAAAATCGCATATGTTATTCTGCTCCAATATCAATCCTGACGTTATTTTTTCTATTCTCCATGCCGCTGTCTTTGCCCTTTACCAGAATATTAAGTTCAGAAACCATATTGAGTATTTTTTCTGCCTGTGTCTCCAATTCCTGAGCAGAGGCAGAGTTTTCTTGAGCCGCTGCAGCATTTTGCTGTATCACCTGTTCCATCTGAATTATGGACTGGGCAAATTGCTCGCTGCCGTTTGCCTGTTGTTCGCTTGCAACTGATATTTCAGCTACCAGATTACTGACTTTTTCTGCGTTTTCATTTATTTCTTTCAATGAATTGCTAACCAAATTACTAATCTCAACTCCATTTGTAGACAAAGCGATATTCTTTTCAATTATCTCCGCCGTATCTTTTGCTGCTTTGGCACTCCTTTGCGCAAGATTTCTGACTTCTTCGGCAACAACTGCAAATCCGGCTCCCGCACTTCCTGCCCTTGCTGCCTCAACTGCCGCATTCAGAGCTAAGATATTGGTCTGAAAAGCTATATCATCTATAACTTTTATTATTTTTGCCATTTCGTCACTGGATTTCTTAATTTCATTCATTGACTTGTTCATATCTATCATATGTTTATATCCTTCATCGGAAGCCCTGGCGGTTTTATCCGATAAAGCCGATGCATTCTTTGTGTTTTCGGCATTTTGTTTTATGGTAACTGAGGTCTCCTGCATGGTCGCAGAGGTTTGCTCAATTGCTGCAGCCTGCTCGGCACTGCCTTCCGCCAATTGCTGGCTTGTCATAGCAAGTTGCGACGATGTGGACAATATTAAGCGGCTGGATTCATAGAGGTTTTGCGCTAAGGTCAATATTTTTTTGTTTAGTTTCTTCGTAGAGGCAAGGAAGAAGAACATGAAAAAACTAAAAATGACAAATATTATTCCAATGTTAGCGATAAGTTGCAGCTGCTCTCTCCTTGCAATACTGATAATATCAGACATTTTTATAAATGATACTACCTTATATCCCCAGGCTCATAGTTTCTTACTATTATGTCCCATTCTTTTTCGTTCTTCTCTCCCTTTAGCAAGCTTAATATCTCCTCATCTTTCATATCCCCAGACTTTACCACTATCCTCTCATTCATGTCAATAATTGCGTAACAATCGTTTTCAAACTGCTTTTTCCCCTCTATAGCTTTTGACAACACGTGCATCTGCTCTGCCGCAAATCCCACATACCATACTCCAATAACTTCATTATGGGAATCATATATTGGCTCATAACCTGTAAAATACTGTTTGCCCAGTATATCAACCGCTCCATAATAGGGTTTTCTGTTAACTATATGCTCAAAGGCCTGTCCATTAGGATCCAGTACAGTACCTATTGCCCTTGAACCATCCTCTTGCTTAACATTTGTACTTATCCTAACAAATTCTCCGCTCTTGGCTTTGACAAAAACAGTCGCAGTTGCTCCGGTTTCATTGGCTATTTTATCTACCAGTTCATAATTTCCTATTACAAGTTGATCTCCTAAAAATAATTGAGGAACAGTCTTTCCTGAAAAGCTAATCTCATCCTTGACATTCGGGGTTCCAATTGACAATCCTGTTCTTATTAAAACATTCATGCTAGATTTGACCAATTGGGAATAAAGCTCATTAATTGTGTCCATTTGATCTATAATCATATCTTGGGTTTCCTGTACCACCTTTTCTGCTTGAGCCGTTTTCTCTCTGTAAGCTCTGTTGCTCTGATTTAACGTTAATGCCAAAATCGCAACTGCCGCAATTAAATACATCACTATGATTTTGGCAATACTCCCCTTTAACTTGTCAAGTATGTTTTTCATAGCTTTTGCCTCCTTGTTATCAAAATAAATACATCTTTTGGCATTTATTAACTTTTATTATTTCTATTATTTTATCGTCAAAATTGATGAATTTAACTATAATAAAAATGTTAATTAAAATTACAATAAAAAATCCAGGAAATTTCCCGGATTTTCCATTGAAGGGTTTTTTATCTATCAAACCGCATTATGGACAAAGGATACTATGTTGTCTATAGGTATGTCTGTTACCGAGCCAACTGTATATACAGGATAACCGTTCCAACCTCCGGCAGATATTGCTCCGTTTTCATTGGCAGGAAGTATCGGACCGTATCCTTTTCCATATCCTGCTGCATAACCGCCGCTTATACCGCATCCGCCGCCCAAAGGTGCAATACCTCCTCCATATTCATTTCCTACATTGAATCCTGTACAGGCGTTACCCAAAGCACATCCCGGCGGTGGACCAATTCTTGTTATCAATCTTACAAAACAGTCATTAACAGAAAGAATTACTCCAGTAAAACCTGCTCCCGACTGACCGCCGCTTTTAGTAAATATAGTAACGGTTTTACCAATATAATTTGACAGTAATGCTGCAAAGTTTCCTCCTGAAAAACCTCCGGTCTTTGACATCAAATTCTCTCCTTTCAATGCGCAACTATCTCTCTATATCTTATGTTAACTATAATTAATGTGTTACAAAAAATAAAAAAAGAGAGACTTTTTTTAAGTCCCTCTTGATTCTAAGCCCTTGTATATGTATTATAAATTATTTCTCAATTTCCACTCTACCTTCTTTTAATGTTGCAAGAATAGTATTAAAATCATAATCACAGAAATTGATTTCGCCAAAAGTAATTAAACTGAACTTCTTTGATGCTTCGCTATCGTTAAAAATATCAGATTTTACTTTAACAATCAATTTGGCAAAAACACCGTCAGTCTCTATTAAGCCTTCGCCCTTTGCACTGTCATCATCAAAGAGCATGATTATTTCAGAATCTTCATAAACTACGTTGTAATCGAAATTAACCTTGGGGTTTGTAACTATACTGCCCGGTTCTACCTTTAGAACTTCTATAGCTTTGCTGTCATAGTACAAACTCAAATTCAGAGACTGTATTCCCTGAGCCGGTACGTTTTCAAATTTTAAAGGTATCTCCACTGTATCGCCGGGTTTGGCTTTGACTCCTTCAACTGCCACATCCACAATATATTCTCCGGTGCCGGCCTTATGGTTTATTACAACCGGTGCAACATCTTCCTTATTGCCGCTTTCGTTTCCCGTCATTGCCACTTCTACACGTCTTAGTTCCTCGTTCCAGATTACATCAACTCCCAACACATCGCCTATTGCTTTAAGCGGTAAATACGTTTTTCCATTGATAGCAACTGTCGGGTCCTGGGATTGGAATTCCTCTCCTTTAACAAAAACTTTAAACGTTGCCTTTAATGCCGTCCACTGATTTGCCTCCGCTGCATAAGCTATTAAACATGTACTTGCTAAGACGATTACAACCATAATACATAATGCTTTTTTCATCCTATGCACCCCGTTCTTATATGATATATTTTATGTTAATAAGATAATTATACCACATTATGCAAACCTCGTCACCGTATTAAAATATAACAGTTAATTATCAAAGAAGCTCTTAAGTTTGGCAAGACTTGCGTTCAGTTTTTCATTTTGATAAAGTATAGCATTCATATATACATTTTTTATATCGTCATATTTTGTTAATGTCTTTACTGCCCTGTCCACTTCGGCTTTAATAAGATAAAAATCAATTTCCACAAGGTTTTTAAGAAGGGGATTGTATATTGGAGACTCAAAAACTTTGTCCGACAATTCATTTATTGAATTAACAGCCTTAACAAACCTTGAACGGCTTTTTGACGGATGATACACGTCTCTCCTAAGGTAGTCCGCTATCTCAAGCTGCTTTCCGGATAAAAATTCAAGCCTTCTAATCTCCCTTTGAACATATGCCCTGTAGTCTTCGACTTTTGAAGCAATTGAATCCGTAAATCTCCCTTCCTCATACAGAACCTTGATAAGTTTCTTTATACCGTCTTCAGAAAAATCACAGCTCTTTAGGGCATCCTCAAGGGTTTCATTTCGAGCATATGAAATATTAAGTCCACCCTCAGTGGCATTTATTATTTCAATCTTATCCCGAACCTTTTCAAAATATCCTTCAAACCAGTTCCTAATTGCAAGGAACGGCCTTGTGGTATAAACTTCATTTCCATAAATATCTTTAGCAAGGATATATCCTCTTTTTTGAATATCTTCATTATCGTTTATTACTGTCCCCGGCGCCTCTCCTGCATACATACTTCCGAAAGTAAACGCCATATCCTGACCGATAATTATAATGGGGTCACACCCCATCTTAAACAAGATATCAAAGCAAGTATTGGCAACCGACGGACCGCTTAAAAAAAGTCCGACTTAATATCGGCATAATCAAAGAAACCTGCCGTATACATATCAACAGGATAATTCATAACAAATTTCGGTCCAGTATAGCCATTAACAGAGTATGTGGAAACCTGATTAGAATAAATAAAATAGATGTCCTTGTTCTTTACATTCGAATGTATCTCTCCTTCTTTTTCTCCCGCATCTATACCCACCATAAAATGCGGCGATAATC
This sequence comes from Acetivibrio straminisolvens JCM 21531, assembly GCF_000521465.1. GTDB lineage: Bacteria > Bacillota > Clostridia > Acetivibrionales > Acetivibrionaceae > Hungateiclostridium > Hungateiclostridium straminisolvens. The sequence continues at coordinate 5,525 of NZ_BAVR01000080.1, read as the reverse complement.
CAAAACTTTCCATGACACGCACTGCCGTTCCTGCCGCCATGATAACACATTTGTCTTCAAGCCCTTTTAAAAGGTGGATGTTTTTCTCAAGAGAAGGCCCTGCCGACACCAATATGCCGGGAATGCCTTTGAATTTGCCGGCAAGAACTCCGGCATCGGACGCATCACAAATCTTGTCGAGATTCTTGATATTATTGTACACCCACAGCTCTCCAAACTTTCTTCTGGTTGCAATATCCACAGTGAAATTGTTTGCAAGCTTGATAAAGCTGTCCCGGAGATTATCCCACATATCGGGAAACATTTCTCCGTATACCTCAAAGGGCTGCACTTGAATGCCTCCCTTTTCCGTATCCCAGAACAAGGAATTTATCCTCTCAAGTATAACATCCAGAGCTTCATCCACAATTATTTCAGCCTTTTTAATAACCGGTTCGAGATTTCTTATACAGGCAATCTGATAAAACAAATCCATATTTGGTTCAACAATAATTACTTTTTTGTTTGGAAAGCTTGTAAGGAGAACTTCAAGGTGAAATGCCATACCCATTCCAAAGACAATATCTGCCTTGTTGGAGGGGTCAATATACTTGTCAATCCAAGCATAAGCTTCATTAATCGGGTTTTCATGGTCACAGAGCAGAAAATCTTTATTAAAGCACCTTACCATGATGTTTATTACAAGGTCGTCTTGACGGGCCAAAAGTATTCTTTCCACCGAACTGTCCTTTGGAACATACTCTCCCTTGATGTAACTGTCAAGTTTTATATATACATCGCTGGTACTCCTTTAAGAGAGACAGATTCCTCTCCAACACTTCACTCATGGCTAATCACTCTTTCCTCTTTTGTGAATTGAATTTATTTCCTTAGTCCAAATGTTCTTATTTCTCGTTTAAAAGCTTACGAAGCTCGTCCATAAATGTATTTATATCCTTAAACTGTCTGTAGACCGATGCAAACCGCACATAAGCCACTTCATCCAAGTTTTTCAGTTTTGCCATTACCATTTCTCCGATATCCTTGGATGTGACTTCCCTCTGAAGAGAATTATAAATCTGACTTTCAATGTCTTCAACCAGTTTTTCCAACTGAGCAACAGATACAGGTCTTTTTTCACATGCCCTTAAGATTCCGTTTAATAGCTTTTCCCGGTCAAAAACCTGCCTGCTCTTATCCTTTTTTATAACCATAATAGGAAGACTCTCAACCTTCTCATAGGTGGTAAACCTTTTTAAACACTTGGAGCACTCTCTTCTCCTTCGAATTGCCGAACCTTCATCCGTCGGCCTTGAGTCTATTACCTTATCCTCTATAAAACCGCAATATGGGCACTTCATTACATACCTCCTTCGGAATTTATCTTTTGAAATCTTGATTAAATCTCAATTTTTTGAAAAGCAATTTTGATAAAGCACTATATCTTATTATATATAATACACTATAAATAGTTTTAAATAAATACCATTATTCACATAACATTTATTCAAAATGTTTTCTTATAAACCTGTCATCCATTTCCACCAAAATAATATCTTCCCCAATCTTTTTTATCTTTTCCCAAGGTATGACACATTCGTTATCTTTTCCAATGAACCCTAATAGCCTCCCTCCGCTTGGAATCACAATTGCCTCAATTCTGCCGCTTTGAAGGTTTATCTCCACATCACCGACAAATCCAAGCCTCCTTCCGTCCTTTATATTGATAACTTCCTTTTCCCTAAAGTCAGACGTCCTGTTCATAATATCACCACCGCACATTGCTATTTTTAAGCCTCTACGATAATATATGATTTTGTAAAAAATGATATGTTATAAGGAATTTTGTCCTATTAATTAAGGAGCCAAAGAACAGTCAATATAATATTTCACCGTTCCCCGGCTCCTTTAGATTTTTCAAAATGTAAATTTCAGACTCTGACTTTTAATAATACGGTCCACTTCTTGCACAAATATGTTAAATATATTTTCTCATGTGCATAAGTGCAGTTTTCTCAAGCCTTGAAACTTGTGCCTGCGAGATTCCGATTTCTTCGGCAACTTCCATCTGGGTTCTGCCGTCAAAAAAGCGCAAGTTCAGTATAAGCTTTTCCCGGTCATTGAGTTTTCTCATGGCTTCACTTAAAGCAATACCTTCAAGCCAGTTCTCATCATTATTTTTCTCGTCCTTCACCTGATCCATTACATAAATTGCATCTCCACCGTCATGATACACAGATTCAAACAGTGAAATGGGGTCCTGTATTGCATCTAAGGCAAATACAATATCTTCCTTTGGAAGCCCAAGTTCTTTAGCTATTTCCTCTATGGTAGGCTCTTTTGAATTCTGGTTCGTAAGCCTTTCTTTTGCCTGAAGCGCTTTATAGGCAATATCTCTCAAAGATCTGCTCACACGAATGGAGTTGTTGTCCCTTAAATATCTTCGGATTTCTCCGATTATCATAGGAACGGCATATGTTGAAAACTTAACATTCTGAGTAACATCAAAATTGTCAATTGCCTTTATAAGTCCTATACAACCCACCTGGAAAAGGTCATCGACATATTCTCCTCTATTGTTAAATCTTTGTATGACGCTTAATACAAGTCTCAAATTTCCTTTTATAAATTCCTCTCTTGCCGAGGTATCTCCATTATGCATTCTTTCGAAGAGAGCTTTCTTTTGTTCATTGGTAAGTACTGGCAGTTTTGATGTGTTCACACCACATATTTCTACTTTATTGATTAGCATAGAAAAAACCTCCCGGCAATAATTTAAAGTCAGTATCATTATTGCCACGGAGGTCATTTTTATACTGCTAAAAAGACTACAAAATTTCATAAAAACACCTTGACAAACCCTGGAGTTATTGCAAATTCTAACACCGAATTTTTCTTGTATTTTTTTACAATTACACCATCCTGCTAATCTCTTTTCTAAGTCTACTGATAATCTTCTTCTCCAACCTGGAAATATACGACTGGGAAATTCCCAGCATATCAGCAACTTCCTTCTGGGTCTTTTCAACTCCCCCATTTGTAAGTCCAAACCGAAGTTCCATTATCTTTTTTTCCCTGACCGACAGCTTTTTCATTGCCATGGCAAGAAGCTCTTTGTCTATCTCGTCCTCAATACTTCTATGGATAAGATCATTATCCGTTCCAAGAATATCTGAAAGAAGCAGTTCATTTCCGTCCCAATCTACGTTTAGAGGCTCATCTATTGAAATTTCTGTCTTCATCCTGTTGTTTCTTCTAAGGTACATGAGTATTTCATTTTCAATGCACCTTGATGCATATGTGGCAAGCTTTATGTTTTTATTGGGGTTAAATGTGTTAATCGCTTTGATAAGCCCAATGGTACCAATGGAAACAAGGTCCTCCACACCTACTCCGGTATTCTCAAATTTCCTGGCAATATACACCACAAGTCTTAGATTTCGTTCTATCAAAATTGATTTTACTCCAAAATCCTTTTTCTCAAGCTTGCTTAAAAGATAATTCTCCTCATCATTGCTAAGCGGCGGCGGAAGAGCATCACTTCCCCCAATGTAGTAAATAGGATTGCTGTTGTAAAGTTTCAGCTTACCCAAAAGATTAATATACCTCACCATCAAATAAAGTTTCAGCTTCTTAAAAAAGACCATACTATATACCCCTTTCGTAGAAAATTTATATACATTGATAAAAAGACATAACCTAAACCAATTCGGGACTTAGAAGAGCATTGTAGTTGTTGTTCTTTGACAGTGCTCTGTTGTAAATGCCGATAATCACATCCGTTACTCCCTTCTTCTCCGTATTCTCTCCTACCTCAATATAATCCGGTCTGAATCCGATCAACATTCCATTCTCCTTGCCCAGGGAAGTAAAAGGGATGAGTCTGAATCGAGACAACCACCTGGAGTCGGATACAATTTTAGTAACACTGTCCAGGTCATTTTCCTTGGATTCATCAAAGATACTTTGAATTTCCATGGGCAATATATTTTTTATGGCACTAAATTCTACAACTACCACAGGCGAATTGGTTAAGGGATCATAAAGGGAATTGCCGGTATCAACCAGAGCAGAAAGTTCTGTGGTTCCATTTCCAAAAGCAATTTTTAAAGGAATCAAAAGTTTTTCCTTCGAAATTCTTTGCTGCACTATGTCCCAGAAAATCCTAATGATTATGCCGACAGTCGCTACTGCAAAAAAGAGTGTGGTTCCCTTCGAACTCCATATGTACACTATTCCGTTCCTGACAAATCCTCCCGTTTGATTCAGGTAGAGGAATGCAAATGCAGCTCCCGCAAATATAAAAGTCGAAACATAAAATACTGCCAATGTCTTAATGAAAAGTGTCAGCTTAGCCGGAGAAAAAGCTATCGCAATGATTAAAAGGGATAAAGCAAATTTAGCTAAGGTGGTATAATATATCTTCAAATCAGGCATCAAAAGCAGCACAACCACATATGCCGCCCCTACCAAAGAACCCAAAAACAATCGCAAATGGGATGCCTTTTGCCTTATAAACTTGGCAGTAAGCAATAGTATAAGATAATTCATTACGATGTTTTCCATTACCAGTACATCAATGTATATTTTCATTCTCTCGACCCCCAAATCCGGCAAAGCATAGAGAAAATTATTTTTACAGCACCTTACATAAAACACTTTCCTAAATAACATATATGCAAAAGCATGTATTTTTATTATTGATTATACAGATAAATTTATATTTATTTTGTAAAACAAAAGTATAGAATAAAAAAAATCGTATGACAAAAAAACGCAGGAGCATATCCTTTTCGATATACTTCTGCGCTTTATTTTAGCCTCTTGAGATGAAACGAAAGAGACAAAAACGAAAGGACTTGATGTCCCAAGATTCTATTGTTGAAATCTGTTTACTTAAATCTGTTTCTCCTTAGGAAAGTCGGTATTTCCAGTTCATCTGTTCCCACCTGGCTTGTAGAGGCCCTTTCATCTGAAGATGGAGAAGAAGGCGCCTTTTCTGCCACTACAGGCTTGTCAGCCTTTCTAATTGTAGGAACTTTGTCAAACCCTGTAGCAATTACAGTAATGAGGATCTCATCCTTTAAATTCTCATCGATAACTGCTCCGAAAATTATGTTTGCATCAGGGTCAGCCGATTTCTGCACCAACTCGGCCGCAGTATTCACTTCAAACAATCCAAGATCTGCACCACCGGTAATATTAAGAAGAACCCCTCTTGCTCCTTCAATAGATGTCTCCAAAAGGGGACTTTGAATAGCCTGTCTTGCAGCCTCTTCAGCTCTGTTGTCGCCGGATGCCCTTCCAATACCCATGTGGGCAAGACCGGTATCAAGCATAATGGTTTTTACGTCTGCAAAGTCCAGGTTTACCAGACCCGGTACAGCAATAAGGTCGGATATACCCTGTACACCCTGCCTTAACACATCATCTGCTATCTTAAAAGCATCAACTATGGAAGTCTTCTTTTCAGCCACCTGAAGCAACCTGTCATTCGGTATAGTAACCAGAGTATCAACCGTATTTTTAAGAATTTTCTATTACCC
>NZ_BAVR01000081.1 GCF_000521465.1 Acetivibrio straminisolvens JCM 21531 | reverse complement strand
ATGTCATGTCAGTCCTACCATTTTCTGTTTTCTGACATGTTTTTACTCTCAAGGAAACAATTTGTTGCCATTTTTTCAATAAACCAACACCAAATAGCTTCTATTTTTATTAAAATTATAAGCATCAAATCAACATTAATATTGCATTAAAAATCCCCTCCAGATGGAAGGTTTTAATCCGGAGGGGATTTTTATTATGCTGCCGGTTTTTTTATACTTTAGTTGTTAGTTTTGAGGGCATACCGGAAAATGATCTATTTTGTCTTTGGAATGTGAGTTTATATATGACACATCAAGGGCAGTTATAATTTGATCGCCATCTACATCTGCCGCAGCCAATTGTCTAAGAGTCAAATTAACAATATTAAGAACAGCATTGGTAACTATTTGCTTGTCATTTGATGTTACCAACTGATCTCCGTCAAGATCCCCATAATAAACAGTATAAAACTGGCCTGCAGGAAAAGAGGATATATTTCTTAGAACGTAGTCTTTAAGCATGTTATAATCCTGAATTGTTACAGAATTATCATAGTCTACGTCTGCAGCAACAAACTGTAATAAACTAGTAAACGGTTGCCCATGATTGACATAACGTCCCAAAATTGTAACGTCTAAAGCGTCAATTAAACCATCCAGGTTTACATCACCGATAATTACCGTTTCATTACATTGATGTGCTGCATTTACTACCATAGAGCCGCCTAATACTACTATAACAATACCTAAAACTACCGTTAATAATGCAATTTTATTTTTCATATATATTCTCCTCCCTTTCTCGTTTGTTTTTTAGTTTTTTATTGAAAGCCGGCCGACTATCAATCAAAACTGAAATTTCATTATTTGCGCCCGAAATACAGAACAGTTTATGTGTCTAAGATTATTATATATTCAAAAATTTAGCATGTCATGCTAATTGCACCGTCTTCTATATTCTGACATGTTTTTTTATATCACGAAGACAATTTGCTGCAATTTTTTCAATAAAGCGACACTTAATATGATAGTTTAGTCAAATTATGAAGCAAGTTATATATTCCCATACTTTTGTAAATAATATATTAATGCTTAAAGGTACTGAAAATACGATAAAAAGCTTATTTGTTAAAGGAGTTTATCAATTAGATGACAACCATTGGAATACCCAAAGGATTATTTTACTTTGAACACCATTTGCTCTGGGAAAACTTTTTTTACAATTTGGGTTGTAATGTGGAAGTATCCGACGATACCAATAAAGAAATTTTAGACTGCGGCGTAAAATACTGCAGCAATGAAACTTGTCTGCCCGTAAAAGTTTTTCACGGACATGTGTATAGTCTCAAAAACAAGGCGGATTATATATTTATACCCAGATACACAAGCATTGATAAAAATGAATATACCTGCCCTAAATTTTGCGGTCTTCCCGATATGACGCTGCTGAATTTAAAAAGGCAGGTTAAAGTATTGGAAGTTAAAATAAATGTGGATGCAAAACCCGAAGAGACATTCAAAAGCCTTCGAGAGATTGGCAAAACCCTAAAAATTCGCTATTTGGATGTGGTTGAGGCTTTTAAAGCTGCACTAAAAATTTATGACAGCAGCAGAAGAAATACCGGAATATTTGAGAACCTGCTAAGTAGCGGCATAGACAAGACTGCAATTTCCTTATTGGGACATCCGTACATGATTTACGACAGTTATCTAAATATGAAACTGATTGACAAACTTAGAGCACGAAACATAACCGTCTTTACTCCACGGGACATTGACCATGATACCAAGAGGAAAAAGGCCTATCCTTTGAGGGAAAAATCTTCTGGGACATAGGGTTTGAGCTTCTCGGAAGCGCTTTTACTTTTGCTTCATCTCCGGCTATTAAGGGTATGATATACCTTACTCCTTTTGCTTGCGGGGTTGACGCTTTTGTTTTGGAGTTTATCGAAAGGCGGCTTAAAGAACAGTACAACATGCCTCTTCTAAAGCTTACCGTTGACGAGCATACGGGAGAAGCGGGATTTGACACAAGACTGGAAGCATTTTTAGATATGATAGGGTGATTATATGAAAATTACATTTCCGCATATGGGAGATTCATATATACCTGTTAAGGTGCTGCTGGAAACTGCAGGAATTGATTATGTTATGCCCCCGATTTCCGACAGAAGTCTATTAGAGCAGGGAATATTGCACTCACCTGAGTTTGCCTGTCTTCCCTTCAAGACAATAATGGGCGATTTTATTTACGGCATTGAGAACGGAGCAGATATGATACTTTTTGGCGGCGGCAGCGGCCAATGCAGATTCGGTTATTTTGGAAAACTTCAGGCCGAAATATTAAAAAGCATCGGGTATAATGTGAATTTTATTTATCTTGACCTTAGCAATATTTCTGTGAAAGAAGTGCTGGAAAAAATAAGGCCTCTTACAGAAGGAAAGAGTAAGTTTGAACTTATAAAGGCAATATTTTATGCGATTAAGACCGTTTTTACGGTTGACAGGATAAACAAGCTGGCAAGGTTCACAAGATGCAGGGAGATAAACAAGGGAGAAACGGACAGAATTATGTCCAAGTTTCATAATGACATCCAGAAGGAATGGGGGTATAAAAACATAAACAAGATAATTCGTTCCACCGCAAAACAACTGCGAAAAATGCCCCTGGACAAAAAGTACCGGCCGATTAGGATTTCCCTTGTGGGTGAAATATACGTTGCCGCCCATCCCAGTATAAATTTTGAGATAGAAAGAAAGCTCGGCAACATGGGTGTTGAGGTATATAATACTATGGGCATGAGCTTCTGGATTAAAGAGCATTTTATAAAGAAGCTTTTACCATTTAAAATTAAAAACAAGAACCATGAAGCGGGAAAGGAATTTATGAATACCGATGATATCGGCGGCCACGGTCTTAGCTCCATAGGTGCCTCCATAAGAAGTGCCAAAAAGGGATTTGACGGCGTTGTCCATATATATCCCTTCACCTGCATGCCTGAAATAATTGCCCAAAGCACCTTTAGCGAAGTGCAAAAGAAATACGATATTCCAATTATCACGCTTATAATTGATGAAATGACCGGTGAAGCAGGCTATATGACGAGCTTGAGGCCTTTGTGGATATGATTAAAATGCGTAGAAAACTATCATTTTCCCCAATGCCAAGATTTTTCCCGCAAAAAATTTAAAATTTTTTATAAAAACGCTAAAGTACTTTCACTTTTTATTCGATATTATTCGTGTACAAATTAATACTCCCCTATAAAACCCGTTACATTTTCCCTTCTTAATTGAAATGTACGGGCTTTTTTTGCGCATTTTAGCCCTTCCCCCATCGTGGTTATTCTTAAATTACATTTCAAAATAACAATATTGTCATTTAGTTGTAAACTTTGTTGAAAAAACATTTAATTTTCAAGAAAATCCTAGTAATATACCATTATTAATGGTAGTATAGTGTTATAATTTGTATCCTTCTATAATTTCATAGATAATTATTTTTTAAATCAATAACTTGAAGTAGGTGTTGACTATGAGTCAGGTAGGCAATACACTAAAAATGTATATGTTATTGCAGAAAAACGGGAAAATGAAGATTCGAGAAATCGCTTCAATGCTCGAAACTGACGAAAGGACAGTAAGAAGATACCGGGATGAACTTGAATACGCAGGAATATATATAGACTCCGAGCGAGGAAAATACGGTGGGTATACCCTTAGAAACAGTAACTTTCTTTTAAATCTTGACATCTCCGAAAAAGAGCAATATTCCCTTCAGCTTGTTGAAAGGTATCTTAAAGACTCACAGCATATTGCTGCCAAAGATGTTTCCAGCCTTGTTATAAAAATCAATGCTGCAAATTCAATCAAAAGCGATGCTCAGATCAACCTTTACAATCATATGGCAAAGGAAATCATCTCAAATACTAATCCCGATTTCGAACGCAAAAAGTTTTTGGACATCCATGAAGCAGTTCTTTTAAGAAGGAAGGTCCGAATTGACTATACTTCTTTAAATTCCGGCAGAAAAACCAGAATAGTACGACCCTATGCCACTCTGGAGTACAAAAATGACTTATATTTTATAGGCTTTTGCGAATCAAAAGAAAAAATACTGGATTTTAAAATCTGCCGAATCAATGATTATGAAATATTGAACGAAACTTTCGAAAAGGACGAAAGCTTTAGCCTTAAAAAAAGCATGGAAAACTGCATCGGTATTTATAAAGGTAAGGAATATAATATCAAGTTAAAAATAAGGTACCCTATGTCACAAATTATCAAGGAGAAAATCTGGGTAAGCAATCAGGTGATAACTGAATTAGAGGATAAATCCATTATTTTTGAAGCTAAAATGAGAGGGCTTACGGAAATAAAAACATGGATTCTAGGTATGGGAGCCAATGTAACTGTGTTAGAACCTGATGAAGTTGCAGAAAAAATAAAAAATGAAATAAATAAAATGAGAAAATTGTATATGTGCTGATATATGTCCTAAATACCATATAAAATTATAATTAGATTGAATTAATGGAAGGGGGTGACATCAGTGAGACTAAAATGTGACTTTACAGCCGAAAAGCTTCCAATCTCCCACAACATGATGTTTGTAAGTCTGATAAAAGAAGCTTTAAAGAAATCCGATTCGGAGTATTTTAATAAGCTTTATACTTTTAACGGAAAGTCAAACAAAAAGAGCAAGAACTTCTGCTTTTCCGTTAAAATGAAAGGCTTTGAAGTAGACGGTGATATTGTAAACATTAAGGATGGGATTTCATTGTTAATAAGCTCTCCGGACGCAGAATTCATCCTGTATCTTTATAATGGCCTTTTAAAGATTCATGAGTTTAACTATAAGGATTTTTCCATTAACAGAACACGAATTTCCATGATGAAAGAAAAAAGCATAGATTCAAGGGAAGTAATATTTAAAACCCTGTCACCGATTTGCGTCAAAAACAATCGCAACTATTTTTTGAAAATTGATGATGAAAACTATGAGGATGAGCTTAACTATATCGCAGGAAAAGTTCTTGAAAACTATAGGGGTACTGGATTGGAAGAAAGGCTTGTTTTTCAAAATGTGAAAATGAAAAATGTTATTGTCAGACAGGATATTAGAGAGTTTGAAGAAAACTCCGGAAGAAATTATCTTTATGTGAATTCTTATGAGGGAATTTTTAAACTGTGTGGGAGCACAAGAGATCTACAGGATTTGTATTCTTTGGGGCTTGGTTTTAAGAGAAACCAGGGCTTTGGAATGTTAGAGATAGTTTATTAATAAAGGGGGTGAGGAAAATTTCTAAGCTAAGATTTTACCGCTCTGGAGAAATTGTCAGAGACCTCGGTATTGTTTATTTTTACACTATACTTCAGGAAATGAAGTCGTATTACAATAAAGATTACGAGATAACTTTGACGGATAATTTCTTGGAGTTTGTATGCGATGACTACTCTGAAGTTTATCAGTACATAATTAATGTAAAAGTGTTTGAAAATTTTATGAAAGGCGTTAAAGCTGAACTACAAAAAAAGAAAATAAACGAAGATTTTTTCCGAGATGTTAATATTGGTAACTTTATAGAAATGGTCGCTTCTTTAGATCAGCTTAATACAACAGAAAAAGAAAAGCTCAAAAATAGTTTTAAATCAAAATACATGCCTTACATAAGAAATAGTCCCAAATACGGTGCAAATTCACAGAGTGAAAAAAACTTTCATAAAAACTTTAATGAGCTCGTAAGATTGGTTTTTGAATTGAATGGAAAAGAATTGGAAGATCAAATTGAAATACTCGACAAGTACAAATCAAGCGGAGATATTTGCTGTATTTGTCATAGCGTTTACTCAACAAAATTTGATATTTCACACAAGTCAGAGCAGAAAACAAGGGAAGTTTCCAAATATAACTATATGTTTATGGGTGCCGAAAATAGCACTTTCAATAATTATGGAAATGCTCAAAGCTCAGTATGTTTTGTCTGTGAATTCTTCAACTTGATGTTTTTACTGTATTTCAGCTTAGTGCAACCTAGAACTATATCTTATGTGGATTCCTTACAAAATATTTATTTCTTTAATCAAAAGATTAATAATTTATTAAAACTTTATAATGATCAAGGATTTTATAAAAAATTGAGTCAATACAATGCAAAAAACATTCGGTTATATTCAATCAAATCAGACCCTAATAAAGGTCTTATATTAAAAATGGAGCAAGTACTAAAGTATGACGAGTTTATAAAACAAATAGAACTATATCATATAATAAATCAATTATCTATTTCTTCAGATGCATCTGCAAATATGCAAGAATTAAAAAGATTGGTTATTAGCAGAAATTATAAAGTTTTAAAAGACATCTTTATTTCAATAGTTCTGTACTTTGACAGAAAAGAAGGTAAACGCACATTGAACATCACAAGAACTGTATCTAATATCAGACTTTTATTAGAAATGTTAAAAATAGAATACGGCGAGGAGGGAAAAAATTGGCCAAAGATTATAAAACATTCTTTGATGCAGGCAAAAAATTGGGAAGCAAAATTCCAAATGAAGCAAAGAATACTTTGGGGTTTAAACTCATTCAAATGCTAAAAGTGGATAATAGAGACGGTATTATAAAACTATTATATCACCATTTTATAGCGAACAATATTGCCATCCCTGTATATTTCAGCAAAGGAATATTGGATGTAGATGACAGCGTAGAACTGACATACAACGTTGGTGTATTTTTAGAAGGATTGTTTATTAATCAAAAAGAGGAGGAAAGAAAATGAGTATGAATAGAGTAAGTGGAATAACATTGACAATTTTAACCGAAAGTCCAATTGCGCTTTCAAATGATCAAGGTGCAGGCAATTATTCACCAATTAAAAAATACTTTTATAAAGATGGAATTCATTCTATGACAAGTGTAGGTACAGTTACTTACGAATTAAGAAAGAAACTAATAAAAGAATATGGCTGGACCGCAAGCAACATTGTTATAAAGAATAAAAACTTGTATCCTAAAAAAGAAAATATTGAATCCACGGAGTTAAACGGAATTGAAAATGATGTATTTGGTTTTTTGGTTCCAGATAAGCAAATTAACAAAACCTCTCCGCTACGAGTAATTCCTTTTCTTTCAGTAAACACTTTTAAATCAGATACTCAAACTGTAACCAATAGAGGATTTTTAAATTCCGATTTGGGACGTGAATATTTCGATGAAAAGGGAAATGCCATTGGTATAGATGAAGTTCCAACCACACAAGCATTGGCCTTTGAAGAAATTTTCGGTGATTATTACTACTATACAATAACAATTGAGTTGGACAGAATAGGAGTAGTAGAAGTTGATAATGACAAATATCTTGAGCCTGGAAATAGAAAATACATGTCGAAAGAACTTAGAAAGAAAATAATTTCAGATCTTATTGATGCAATACTAAGCTTTACTCGCGATATAAAACATCAAAAAATACACCTAAAACCGTTAGCTGTTTTTGGAGGTGCTTTTAAAAGTCCGATACCGTATTTTTGGAATGATGTCTGTATCGATTCAAAAGGAAACCTGATAATGGATTATGTTTATGAAACTATTAAGGGGTATGAACTTAACAGCGAAAATTACGTTATAGCTGTATCATCACGTCTTCCTATAACATACAAAAATAGCAATTTTGAAAACAGCATGGTTATTGATAAGATTCCTCAAGAAGCAGTAAAAAAACTTGTTAATAAGTTGGATATTAGTGATGATAATTATTGGTACTTGAACACGGAGGAGCAAAAATGATAAACAACGTGCTCAAAATGGACATATATCAACCCTTTGCACATTATAGGGAACCTAAAATAATGGAAGATGATTTTATACCAACTTTACATTTGCCAACTGCCACTACCGTTGCAGGCCTTATATCATATTTAGTTGACAGACATGCTACATCCGTTTTTAGAATCGGTATTGTAGGAACTTACAAAAATAAGGATATTCATTTTATGCGAGGGGAATACGGTAGTTATTGGAATAAAATGACAGCATTCCACAAAAAGATGATCAAAGAAAAAATTCCTTACAGCGAATATGCTGTTTTCTTTAAAGACAAAGAAGTCGGTAATAGAATAATGAATTTTGAAGTACTACAAGATGTTAATCTAACGATCTTTATACACACCGAAGATACAGAAGAATATAAAATAATAAAACAAGCATTGGAAAGTCCAACAAAATACCTATCCTTAGGGAGAAAAGAAGATTTCTTTGTACCCCAAAAGAAAGGATGCCTTGTTCAAGAAGTATCGGTAGAAGAAGTTGAAGTAAAAAGTAAAAAACAAGCTATTATGCAGGATTTGAGCATAAAAAATACTTACATTCCAGTATCACTAAACAGTAATGATGAAGAGATGGAAAACAGGCTTAGAAGCGGCGTATTGTATGCATTGCCGAAGACTTATAAGGACTTAACTGCAGAAAAAAAGGATAGGCAAATGGTATACGCGCACTATGTTTATATTGACAACAACGGTTATTATCCTTCCAGCGGGAAAGTACAAGTCTATAGGGACGAGGAAGCAAAAGAAGCAACAACATTTCTATGGCTCTAGAGAAAGCGAGGTGTAAAAACATGAAAAATGCTAATATCATGGCAAAGTCAAGTAATTTTCTCGAAGGAATAAATAAGCAGAAATTGACGGAACATATATCCGATTTACTTGAAGCTTACGAAAAAATTAAATCTGAAGCAAACTTTGAAAACATTATGTCTGGGTTTGCAGAATATTTAAAAATTATATGTATTCTGCATGACCTAGGCAAAATCAATGTAAAGTTCCAACAAAAAATTGAAATAGCCAATAGAATTGACGAAGAAAAACTGAAAGATCCCGAAAATTCAAAAGACAATCCAGAGATTAAGAGGCTATGGAATATATTCAATTCTATTAAAGACGAACGACACAACTTATTGTCAGGAGCATTTCTAGAATACTTCTTTAGCAAATTATCAGTTTGTGAGGATTTGAGAAATGTTCTATACAAATCCATCTTCTATCACCATGGAAGCTACGAAAAATACATGGGAAAGTCTTTTGCTGTAATTGAAAAGTCAGTCTTTGAAGACATCGAAAAAGGAATATTATTATCCGATGAATTTGATAAAACTGAAATAGAAGAGTATCTCTCCGAAAAATTAGGTTTCGATGTTCAATTTAAAGACGATAACATTCTAGACTATGATTTCTTAAAATATTTAGATGAAAACTTCGGCGAAAACAACGACAACAGAAAACTTTATATCCTATTAAAAGGATTCCTCAATTTAATTGACCACTTAGCTTCAAGTCAGGAAAAAGACATAGAATACTATTTACCCATAACGTCAGAAAAACTTGATTCCCTGTTAATTTCATACTTATCTTCAAAATGTCAAAGAAAAGGAAAAAAGATAGATAAAATTGAATTCAATCAGTTGCAAAAACGGACAAAAGATTTGGAACACAGTAATATAGTTACTATAGCTTTTACCGGTGCCGGGAAAACCATTGCCGATTATAGATGGTATGGCAAAAGGAAAATTTTCCTGGTACCGAATAAAATATCCGGCGAAAGTTTCTTTTTCGATGCTGTTGAAATATTGGGCACTGAAGATTATGTTGGATTATTACACGGAGATATTTCCCTATATGTTGAAAACTTTCGCCAAAGCATCAAAGGAGAAGATATATTCTTTACATCCCGTGACAAAACATTAGCAAAAAACTTTGCAAAGCCATATATAATCTCTACTGTTGACCAAATATTGCTTGCAATCTTTAAATATCCAGGATATGAAAAAGTATTTGCCAGTATTTATGGAAGTCATATAACAGTAGATGAAGTCCATTTGCTAACTCCCCGTATGTTTTTAATATTAATGTATTTTGTAGAGTTTGCAGCTAAACATATGAATGCAAAATTTCATTTAATGACTGCAACAATGCCCGAAGCTTATCTCGAAAAACTTAACAGTATTTCTGTACCTTTCGAAAAGAGCAATGAAAATGAAGTTGTTGAAGAAAACAAAAAAATTAAGCTTTTGTTTTGCAAAGAAAAAGATTGGGTTGAAATAGTGTCTTCAAGTATAAAAAACGGGAAAAAAGTTTTGATAGTAAAGAATACAATCGACGAAGCAATAAAAACATATAAACAATTAGATTTCTTGTGCAAAAATGGTTTTGAAATTAACCTCTTACATAGCAGATTCAAGTTTAAGCATAAAAAGGATAAATATAGAGGAATTTTAAGCCAACAAGGTCATGTGTGGATATCTACAAATGGTTGAAATCTCTCTTGATCTGGATTTTGAAGTCATTATAAGCGATCTTGCACCTATGGATGCAATTATTCAACGTATGGGAAGATGTAATAGACATGACCATCGGGAATATGGGGAGTTTTATATATTTGACGAAGAAAATGAAGATGTATATAAAGAACAGCTAAAAAAAGTTACTAAAAAAATTTTGCAGCAACATAAAGGCAAAATATTATCAATGAAAGACAGAAAGCAGTTACTTGACTTTTACTATAAAGATGATTCAGTTGAAAAAGACTATATTAACGAATTTAAAGAATCAGAAAAAGAAATAATGGAAATATACGGATTGATAAATAGCTCAGAACTTAATGGTGAAAACATAATGTTCAAGTTTGACACATATCTAAATATCGTTGATTCTAAAATTGAAGCAAGTAAACTTTTTAGAAAAATTGATCAAAATGCAAAAGTGCTATTGGAAGAAGACTATTACAATTCAAAAGATAAACCTAATAAGAATAAAGAGTACAATATGTGCAGTATACAGATTAGTAAGGGAATGTTTTATAAATTGCAGAATTTGAATGCATTTTACGTAGAGGATGGCTTTTTAATTATCAAACAAGGCTTTTGCAAATATGATCAATTCGTTGGGTTGAGATTAAACAGCAAACAAGAATTAGAAGAATTAACTATTGGAAACATAATTTTATAACCTTTCATACTATTTGAAAAATACAAGGTGATAGTCATGAGCTTTGATTTCGAAAGCTTCAAAACCCAAGGCGTAAAAGTAAATTACTACTATGTATGCAAAAGAAAGCTCTGGCTTTTTTCCAAAGGCATAACCATGGAGCACTTAAGTGATAGAGTACTAAGCGGAAAAGTGCTCCATGAGACAGCCTATTCAAGGCAAAAAAACAGAGATATTGAAATTGATGACTTGGTAAAACTGGATATTGTAGATGGCGAGTTTGTCAGAGAAATAAAGTTAAGCAGTAAAATGTCAACCTCCCATAGAATGCAGCTTCTGTATTACCTTTATTATTTACATATGAGAGGCATTGAAAAGAAGGGTATTATAAATTATGTTAAAGAAAAAAGGCAGGAATTTGTTGAATTAAGTGATGCCGATAAAATAGAGCTTGAAAAAGCGCTTGTTGAAATAAAAAGCATTTGTAACATGGAAAAGCCTCCGCCTGTGGAAAAGAAGCCAATATGTAAAAAATGTTCATATTACGAGTTCTGCTTTGTAAAGGAGGTAGATGTTGATTTAGATGAGTAGAGAATATTATGTTTTAAATAATGGCAGATTTAAAAGAAAAGAAAATACTATTTATTTTGTAGATAGTACTGAATCAAACAGAGCGCTTCCAATTGAGCAAATTGACTGTATTCACATTTTTGGCGAAATAGATCTTAATACTAAATTTTTAAACTATATATCGGAATATTCAATAATATTGCATTTCTACAATTATTACGGTTTTTATACTGGTTCATTTTATCCCAGGAAAAAGAATATTTCAGGATTATTAACAGTAAAACAGTCTCAACATTATCTTCACAAAGAAAAGCGGCTTTATTTGGCTAAATGCTTTGTTCAAAGTGCAAAATACCATATAAAAAGAAACCTTAGGAATTATAAGGAAGTCGCTGACGACATATATGAGGATTTAGAAAAAGAGATTGTTGACAATGCGGTAGAAATCGATGAACTAATGGGAATGGAAGGAAGAATCAGGAATACTTACTATAGAGCATTTAATTTATTTTTAAAGCATGGTTTTGAAATGAGCAAAAGAGAGAAACGCCCTCCTACCGACCCAATAAACGCATTAATATCTTTTGGCAATAGTCTAATGTATACGACTGTCTTAGGGCAAATATATCATACGCAGTTAGATCCAGCTATAAGTTATTTGCATGAACCGTCAACCAAAAGATTTTCTCTTAGCTTGGATATAGCCGAAATTTTTAAGCCATTAATTGTTGACCCGGTAATATTTAATCTTATAAACAACAGAATCATTAATAAAGATGATTTTAATACAATAGATGGCATATGTATGTTGAATGACTCCGGTAGGCGGAAGTTTATCACCCAATACGAAAAAAAGCTTGCAGTAACTGTCCGGCATAGAAAGCTTAATAGAAATGTTTCTTATAAAAGTTTTATTAGGCTCGAATGCTATAAGCTTATTAAGTATTTTATTGATGATGAAATATATAAACCCTTGAAAGCGTGGTGGTAAATATATTTGTCGTATTAACATATGATGTCGAAGTAAAAAAAGTCAATAAGGTAAGGAAGTTACTAAAAAAGTATTTAGTGTGGACACAAAATTCTGTATTTGAAGGAGAAATCACAGAAGGCAAATTGCAAAAATGTCTAAGCCAAGTTGGTAAGATAATTGACAAAAATGAAGATTCGATATATATCTATATTGTAGAAAATCCCAAGAATATTGTAAAGAATAAACTTGGAAAAGAAAAAGCTCTAGACGAATTAATTTTATGATTTGCAGCAAACCATTTAATTTTACCAAGGTCTATAATGGCTTATAAATAGGCAGTATAAGGATTTATGGAATAAACTGAGAAACATTATTGGAAGTTTGCTGCAGTTTAATTATGTTGGAGAAATAATCAACTCTGTATAAGGCTTAAACAGAGGATTTTAGATTTGTGTAAAATTGGGTTATGCCTTAACTATGCGGGATGTAAAGTATTTTTCAACGACTTCCCTAAATTCTTCTACCGTTGTTATGCCTTAACTATGCGGGATGTAAAGGACAGAAAAGAAATGCTGCAAGAGGTTCACGATAAGTTATGCCTTAACTATGCGGGATGTAAAGGAACAAATGACTGAGATGGAGGCATGGCAACAAGTCAGTTATGCCTTAACTATGCGGGATGTAAAGGTGCTGGTAAAAGTAGGAGACGAATTAACAGAGCATGGTTATGCCTTAACTATGCGGGATGTAAAGTAGGCATGTGTTCCATGAAAGACATTGAGAATGTTGTTATGCCTTAACTATGCGGGATGTAAAGTATACCATAGACAATACTGTGCTGAAGATAGCGAAAGTTATGCCTTAACTATGCGGGATGTAAAGCTATTCATCACTATTAGAACGGTTAGAGGAACGGTTGTTATGCCTTAACTATGCGGGATGTAAAGAAATAGTTGTTGAAGCAGTAAAAGCTCTGATATGTGTTATGCCTTAACTATGCGGGATGTAAAGTATTTCAACACTGGCTATAGAGAAGCCAGCATCATGTTATGCCTTAACTATGCGGGATGTAAAGCTAAAAGAAGCAAGGAGAACAGGAATATATAAATAGGTTATGCCTTAACTATGCGGGATGTAAAGTTGCTATGCCTGTTGTCGTCACTCCTAGATCCTTAAGTTATGCCTTAACTATGCGGGATGTAAAGCAAGTACATAGATGGGCATTGTCGTTGGAATCCCACAAGTTATGCCTTAACTATGCGGGATGTAAAGGAGGAAATATAAGAAGTTTATCGAAAGAATGGAGGAAGTTATGCCTTAACTATGCGGGATGTAAAGAACATCAACCAGATGCATGGGTAAGGTTAGAAGATGTTATGCCTTAACTATGCGGGATGTAAAGGCACAGTTAGAAGACAAGCAA
>NZ_BAVR01000082.1 GCF_000521465.1 Acetivibrio straminisolvens JCM 21531 | reverse complement strand
TTAGATAATGAATCTGATGCTGCTGAGCCTTAATACTAATTGGTAGAATTAAAATGTCTTTACTTATTCCTAATCCCTTTAACCTTTAATCCTTTAACCCCTTGTATCATCTCTATAGGATAGCGTAAAATATCATTGGAAAGGAAGTGAAGATGTGACTCCTAAAACGAAAATGGTAAGCCTTGAAGAGTTTTTAGAAATGGACAAGGGAGAAGATAGGCTTGAATATTTTAATGGTGAAGTTATCTATCTTCCTTCCCCATCAGTAGAACATCAACGAGTTTTGTTAAATATTGCAGCAGAATTCAGGAATTATTTTAGGGGTAAACCCTGTGAAGCATTTATCTCCCCTTTAGACTTATGGCTAATAAATAAAGAAAAGGCCTTGAATGTCAAAGTTCAGCCTGACTTGATGGTAATCTGTAATAAGGCAGGATTAAGGGAAAACTCATATTATGGAGCACCCGCCTTAATTATTGAAATAATTTCCCCATCAAATGAAAACCATGACAGGGTTAAGAAATACATTACTTATATGGATTTTGGCGTAAAAGAATATTGGATGATAAATCCAAAACTTAAAACTATTGAAATCTATGTTTTCGAAAAGAGTGAATACAAACAGAACGGCGTTTATAAGGGTTGCAACAGTGCAGTATCTCAAAGTTTTAATGGACTTGAGATTCGCTTGGAAGATATTTTTCCTGAATGATAAGATTAAATTCATAATTATAAAAATACAGTTCCTATGATATTTGTATATCACAAGAACCGCTTCCCTGATATCTCTAATATTAAAATTTAATCTATTTCCCGCACCATCTATGGCAGAACCTTTTCATTTTCTCACAAACTACTTCGTTTGAACCACAGTAAGGACAAGTATGCTTATCATGTTCATAATTCAAATCATAAACCTTACCACAATTTAAACACTTAAACCGGCATGAACCTGAAGTATAATTCCCTCCACTTATGTGTATTGCATTTCCTTGCGTTAGTGCTATCGCTACCTTCCTTCTTGCACTGTCAATAATGTTTTGGAAAGTCTGCCTTGAAACCTGCATCTTCTCAGCGCATTCTTCCTGACTAAGTCCTTCAATATCTTTTAACCTCATGGCTTCAAGTTCTTCAATCTTGAGAGTAATTTCTTCCACCTCGCACTTTCTTTTGCCTAATGGTATAAAATAAGTGTTCTCTGGAAAAAATTCAACTCTTCTGCATTTTATCGGTCTTGGCATTCATTTTCCTCCCTGCATCTTTTACATAACCCAACAAGCATTATATTTACATCGTAAATTTCCAAATCATTTATATCTTCTATAGCCTTGTTTAATTTTAAATATTCTAAAGCAACTTTTCTTTCATCAATGTCTATTATATCATTACACTTAACACACTGGAAATGAATATGCAGGGGCTTTTTACTGTAAATTTTCAGTTCATAATAACTTACTCCATCCACAACAATTCCTTTTACGATGCCAATACCATTAAATATCTTCACGTTCCTATATACTGTGGCAAGACCAATGTTGTTTTCTTTCAACCTTTGATATATCTCTTCCACACTCAAATGCCTGTCAGCAAGAAAAAACTGTTCCAGTATCAATTTTCTTTGCTTCGTAAATTTAAATCCGTTTTTCTCTATCAACTTTCTAATCAGAGAGAACTTATCCTTTGTCAGAACATTATTCATCACCCCATCCATAAGGACACCCCTGTTATTTATTCATGGCAGTGGCTTCATGCTGATGTTCTCTGCATATGCTTCCTGTGGATTTTAACTCATTTTTTAAATACTGCTGGATGACATCATCACTATACCCTTCCGCCCCTACTATCACATCTATATTGTTTTGGGCAAACAACTGCTGGGCTGTTTCTCCCATACCCCCTGCAATTACAACATTCACACCTAATTGCTTTAGAAAATCAGGCAGAAATCCTGGCCTATGCCCTGGATTTTGTATGAAATCCTTCTTTAACACCTTGTTTTCTTCAACCTCATAGACTGTAAATCCTTCACAATGTCCAAAGTGTCCGCTAACATATTTCCCTTCACTTGCAATTGCTATTTTCATTATTAACGCCTCCTTAAAATTATTGATTTTAACAATTTATATGCTCACAAATGTTATCCCACATCTTTCTTATGGCATTATTTGCTTTGCTGTCCTCATAATAAACAATAGGCTTCAACTCATTAATTGACTTCATAACTGTGTCATCATAGGGTATTTTCCCTATTAAATAAATATCATTCTCTCTGCAAAAACTTTCAACTTCCTCTGACATCTTCTCATTGATATCATACTTATTGATACAGGCGAGAGTAAGGACCCCAAAATGCCTGCATAACTCCATTACCCTCATAAAGTCCTCCAGACCCGATTGGGTAGGCTCTGTGACAATCAATACCGCATCGCTTCCCGTAATCGAAGATATTACAGGACAACCAATTCCTGGAGAGCCATCTATAATGATAAGGCTATTCTCATCTGCGAACTTCCTGGCATTACTGCGAAGCATAGTTATGAGTTTTCCCGAACCTTCGCTGCCCACCTCCATCTGTGCCCTTGAAATAATTCCTTTATCGGTTTGGGTGATATAAACATCAGCAGTTTTCTTTTCTTTTAAACTGATGGCATTATGATGGCAAACCAATATGCAAGCACCACAGCCCTCACATTTAAAAAAATTCACTTTACTATCTTTGATAGCGTCAAACCGGCATACTTTTTCACATTCCTTGCAGCCTGAACAAAACTTTTTATCAATAACTGCTTTCTTTTCTCCATAAAAGTATTTCTTTTTTATATCCCTTCCATCGTAAAAAAGGTACAGATTGGGTGCATCCACATCACAGTCTGCTTTTACTGTATCTTTTGCAAGTTCAGACAGGGCTAAGGCTATTGAGGTTTTACCTGTGCCGCCTTTCCCACTTATCACCGTCAGTTCCAAGGGAACACCTCCCTCAATCTCTTTGCAATCTCCTCAAATATTTCTTTATATTCAGGCAGTTTCACAATCATTTTTCCCAAGGAATAGACCTCTGCTGCTTCTCTTCGGTAAGGTATAATTCCTAATATGTTTATATCTTCTTGCTCACAGTATTTCTGAATCCTGTCATCCTTGGCATTATATTTATTGATAACAACACCAAAGGGAAGATTGAAATTCCTTACCAGTTGTACTGCCATTTTTAAATCATGAAGCCCAAAGGAAGAAGGTTCCGTTACTAATATTGCACCATCTGCATATTGAAGGGAATTCACTACATTGCAGGAGGTCCCCGGGGCGCAATCAATAAGATTTGTTCCAGCAGGAAGATTTTTCAGTAACTTTTTAATAACTGGTACTGCCATAGGTTCTCCTACATTTAAAATTCCTCTTCTACAAATTAAATTGCCATATCGTCCTTCTTCTATTATTCCTATTTCCCTTTTTTCAAAGGTTAAAGCAATTTGTTTACACACTATCCCGCAGGCATGGCAGCCATGACAGAGTTTTTCAAAGAGCATAATGTCTTTCTTTGTTTTTACCAGTGCATTAAACTGGCACACTTTTGCACATTCTCCGCATAAGGTACATCTGCTGCTGTCCACAACAGGATAATCCACCTTAACTTCTTCTCTTTTTATTTGAGAGGGCTTTAAAAATATAAACCCATTAGGCTCTTCCACATCGCAGTCAATGTAATTGGCACCTGTAATAACAGAAAGGTTGGTGGATATGGTAGTTTTCCCTGTCCCTCCCTTTCCGCTTAATATGGCTATGTTCAACCTACCTTCCCCCTCTGAATCTCCTGCCTGTTCCCATGCCCATCCCTGCATGGGCAGGACCTGCCTGGGTTAACTCTTCTAACTTCCCTTCTTTGAACAGTTGTACAGCCGTTTCAACCTTAATGCTTCCACATCGGTAGACTTTAATATCCGAATTTTTAAACAGGTTAAAGGCATTGGGTCCCATATTTCCAGTGATAACTACATCCACATCTTCATCAATGATTTGCTGGGCTGCTGCAATTCCTGCCCCACCTCCTGACATTTGGCCCCTATTCTCAACTGTCTTTACCAGTCCTCCTTCAGTATCATAGACTACAAAGTAATTACATCTTCCGAATCTCACATCCAGCATGCTGTTTAAATCCTTGCCCATCGAAGAAACTGCTATCTTCATGAAATACCCTCCAATTATCTTTTTATTTGTTTTCATTGACTGAAAGCATTATCCTTTCGACAATAATGCTTACTGTTTCATCCAATGATGCATTTTGTATTGTTTTATCTTTCTCGGAAAGATTGGCTATATCACTACACATAGGCAATTCCCCAAGAAGTTTTAAGTCTAATTTGCTTAAAAACTCTTCTGTGTTTTCACTATCAAATACTCTGATTTCTTTGTTGCAATCAGGGCATATAATATAACTCATGTTCTCAACTACACCGATTACCCTTATACCCATTTTTCTAACCATATTCACTGCTTTTGCGACTATCATGGATACTAAATCCTGAGGTACTGATACCATCACTATCCCATTAATGGGAATAGACTGCATCACCGTTAGCGCAACATCCCCTGTCCCTGGAGGCATATCAATAACCAGATAGTCAAGGTCACCCCAGAAGACATCAGTCCAAAATTGCTTTACAGTCCCTGCAATTAAAGGCCCCCGCCATATAACAGGCTGCTCCTCATCTTCCATCAGTAAATTCAGCGACATTACCTTTATTCCATTTTCATTTGTCACCGGTAAAATTCCCAGTTCATTTGACCGGACTTTCTTGTCTTTTACTTTAAGAAGCCTTGGGATACTCGGTCCTGTTATATCCGCATCCAGGACACCTACTTTATAACCTTTTTTATTTAATTCTTCTGCAATAAGAGCAGATACCGTTGATTTGCCAACACCTCCCTTCCCACTCATAACGCCGATTATTTTGTTTACAAAGTTATAAGGATTGTTTTCTATCATGCATCCCTCTTTTGTTTTGCAGTCCTCTTTTGTAGGACAATTTTCACAGTTAGACATTTTAAACGCCTCCTTATGTAATTGGCATTTGCCAATTACATTATACATCCATATTATGTTATTGTCAAATGCCATTTATTCATGAATTTTATATGGATGATTTAAAATAAAAAACCTTACAGCAAATGTGACCTTTCTCTACATTTACTGTAAGGTTAAATGACTTAACACAATTCATAGTTTCCGAATATCATTTAAAACCTATAGCCTTAACAGGACATTTAGCGATTACTGGTTTTAGTTCATCTATTTGTACATCATTTAGGATTGACTCCTTCCATTTTGCTTTTTTATCAATCACCTCAAAATGCCGGGGCAACAATTTTCACATAATCCACATCCAATACAATATTGTTCTTTAATATCAATACCAGTTACTTTACCAATGTCCTGTTCATCCTGAACAGGAATATCTTTCTTTTTTACAAATATAGTCATCAGATATGCTATTATGATTATGGCTATAACTGTCAATATCCACCTTATTCCCATGAACTGTACCCCTAAAAACTTTGCTTCATTAGCAAGCATGGGGACTTTTATGACCGCCCATGCACTTAATATAATGACTACATTTGCGATGCTGGCACCTTTCTTTAAAAGCATTTTGCAGATTGGAAATGCAGCGTAGATAGGTCCTGCTGAAAAACTGCCCAATAAGAATGAGAATACACTCCCCTTTATTCCTGCTTTCTCTCCAAAACCTTTCATGATTACTTCTTTAGGAACCCATGCTTCTATAATTGATGTAAGTATAAATATCACAGGCATAATTTGCAACATCTCTATAATATAATACATGCTGTTTTTAACAGATAAATAAGCCTTATCGGGTATTGCGATAAATAGAATAACATACGCCAGAGATACTGCTGTCAGCAGTTTGTTCTTTTTAAATATTCCGATTATCTTCACATAATCACTCCCATCGCCAATGCTATCATAATCGCAAATACAAAACTAAAAATATTGCGTATGGTTGCAAATTTCAAACCAAATTCCCTCTTTTCCAATGGGAATGTCACCAGTCCGACCATTGTAAGAGTAGTTAGGAAAGCAACTGCCGGAATAATACTCGCACCTGCATCTACAAGAGAGCCTACCAGAGGAAACGCTACAAAGGCCGGAATTAATGTAATGCTGCCGGCCAAAGCAGAAACAATGGTTGAAATAAATGTATTAGATTCTCCTAGAGTACTCTTTATAACTTCAGGCGGTATGAAGGTCAAAATCAATCCTATAAGCAGTAAAATGCCTATTATCTGTCCGACCATATTTTTCATCATACCTTTTGCCATTTTCATTGAATTGAATGTCTTCTGCTTATCTTTAACAAGGGATGCGATAAACGCAGCCCCTGTTATTCCCCATAACGATACTGTAAAAATATCCACCCCTCATCACTCCTTCTCCTTGTAGTTTTTAGGATTGGGTGACTTTACTACAAAGAATTCCAATATTTCTTCGTCTTGATTTTTGACATTCATTTTTGTTTTATATGGGATATTAATAATATCTCCCTTGGTATAAAGATGTGGTTCCTGTTCATTTAACTGCAAAGTCATTTCCCCACGTACAATTATCATATAAACATTGGAATTGGAATAGTCTCAGGAAGACCTGTTCCTTTTACAAGAACCATATGATTTAGGTTAATATTCTCATCATCTACAATCTTTTCGATTATTTTGTCATCAGTAATACTGTATTCATATTTTTTCTCCACCATAAAAACTCTCCTTTCACTATGTTTAACTCCATATTATAATAAATTACAGTGACATACAGTTACCAAGGTAACTAATTTTAAGAAAGGTGGTATTTATGAGTATAAAAAATCATCTAAGTATTTTAAGACTGACAGAGTTATTTAGTGGATTTTCTACCGAAGAACTGCTTAATCTTTTCAAAGCGCAAAATTACATTATCTCGAAATACAATAAAGGCTGCATTATCCATTTTGAAAGTGAGAAATGCAATTATCTGGATATTATTTTAAAAGGGCAGGTGTTTATTCAAAAGATTGATGAAAAAGGAAATGTATTAACTGTTGCAGAATTTAAAATCGGAGATAACTTAGGAGGAAATCTGTTGTTTTCAAAGTATCCTTATTATCCCATGAGTGTAATAGCAAAATCAGATACTGAAATTTTACATATTCCTAAAGATTTAGTACTGCAACTTTGCCAGACCAGCCAGGACTTTTTAGTTAAGTTTTTAACCTGTATATCAGATAAAACTGCTATTTTGACAAGTAAAATTAAATCAATCTCCATGAAATCTATAAGGGAATCTATTATTGAATTCCTAAATTATGAGTATTACACTCAAAATAGTAAAAAAATAAAACTTAATATGACAAAGAAGGAATTAGCCGAAAGGTTAGGGATTCAAAGGACTTCTCTTTCCCGTGAACTCAATAAAATGAAAAAAGATGGGCTGGTCGATTATGATGCCCATTCTATTACCATCTGTGATTTTAACATTATCCGCAAGCCATAAGAAATAAACAGGTATAGTTTTTCTTCGTTTCAGAAATAATTATCCTACCTTGTAATCTTTTACTGCATATAATATTATTGGTCACGCCTAAAACTAATTAAAGAATCCACTTTGTTTTAATGTTTCTCAGGCACAAGTAAAATAACAAAGTAGTAAAAACTAACATGACAGAGATATTAAATATAGCATTAAAGATAGAGTTTCCCGTAATCGCACCATTAAGTATATCTGTTCCGTAGGTCAGAGGTAAACAGAACGATATCGGTTTTAATATGACCGGCAACTTATCAATAGGTATAAACAGGCCGCATAAAAACAACATCGGAAATCTGAAAAAGTTTGAAAATGTTTGGGCTTCAAATACTTCTTTTGCAGATACGGCAATTAACAAACCCAGTAAAGCAGAAGTAATTGCTATTAAAATTACTGCAGCAAGTGTAATACCCCAGTTAATTCCACTTAAATTTATGAAGAATGCTGCAAAGATAACCGGTACAAATGCATTGAGAATTCCAAATAAGATTGCTCCCAGAATTTTAGCAATGACTAACGTACTTATACTTATCGGTGCAATTAACAACCTGTCAAATGAGCGGCTTCTTCTCTCAAATGTGATTGTAACAGCCAGCATTGAAGTAGTCCCAAACAATACGCTCATCGCCATTAAACCTGACAGCAACTCTTCAATTCCAATATCTCCTTGTGAACGGATAAGTTGCATTAGTGTCCAGGAAAGCGGAAATATAATCCCCCAACTTATATTTGGCGGTTTCAAATAATAGTTTTCAATGTCTTTTCTTAAGATATTCCAGAACGCGATGAAAGTTTGCATTCTATTTCCCCACCTTTTCTTTTTCCTTTTTCAGTTTTGAGGCTTCAATGCCTGTTACTTTAACAAATACATCTTCCAATGATGGCTTTATTTCTTTTGCTTCGTAAACAGAAATTCCTTTACTGTCAAGTAGTTGTAAAATAGGAGATAAGGCTATGCGTTCTTTAGAAATAACCAGGCAAGAATTTTCTTCCGGAATCTACCCTGCAATTTTCAATATTATTTTCCAGTTCTTCCTTTATGTCTTTTATGCTTCTGTCAAGTTGTAACCTAATTTTATGCTCACGTTCTACGCTCTCCATCAATTCAGTTACCGTACCAATTTTTACAATCTTGCCATTTACAATAAAAGCAATCCTGTCACAGATTCGTTCAGCCTCTTCAATATAATGGGTTGTAATAAAAATAGTTTTACCTTGTTTTTTTAAGTCCAGTATTAGTTCTCTTATTTGTCTTGCACTTTCTATATCTATGCCTGTTGTAGGTTCATCCAAAAATAATATTTTAGGATTATGTATAATTCCGGCGGCTATTGTAAGTTTTCGTTTCATTCCTTTTGAATATGTTTTAAAAGGTCGTTTTCCTGCTTTAGTTAGATTAAATTGCTCCAACAATTCCATTGCTCTTTTTTCACGTTCTTTTATACTTATCCCATATAATGAAGCACAAAAGCAAAGATTATCGAACCCATTCATTTCATCATACAAATTGTTTTCGTCAGGAACAATTCCTATGATTCTCTGGACTTTCTTAATATTTTTTATCGCATCAATCCCGTCAATAATAATTTGGCCGCTGGTAGGTCTGGACAAACCAATCATCATATTGATGGTTGAAGTTTTTCCTGCTCCGTTCGGCCCTAAGAATCCAAATATTTCGCCTTTCTCAATGCTAAAAGAGATGTCATCAACTGCTACAATTTCCCCATATGACTTTTTAAGATTTGCGACATCCACAATTCCCATGATTGTCTACACACCCTTCCTCTCTATTTTCACTATGAAAGGTCTTGACTTCATTAGAACACTTATAACCACTTTTTTTGTATATGACACATTTTCCGTTCAAAAGATTCACACCCTGCGTTTTCAGGATTACAAACTTCCCTTTCTATTGCAGCTGTATATTTAAAATAAACTCCGCTCCAAACGACTTTCCCTCAAACCCTTATCCCTTCTCGCCTTATGCCCATTTCCCTAATTCTTTCCATATAATAAAGTCCGCTCTAAAATTCCACATTTTCATCCCATTTATTTACTTTTATTCCTTATTTCTTGTAACAATTTTTAAAATAAAGTTGGTTCTTTTTAGGGGTAAGGTGCAAGGGAAAAGGTATAAGGTTGCATTTTCTCATGTGTTTCTTCTAATCTTTTTATCAATTCCGGTATCAATATTTAAATCAATATAGTACTCTCAATCCCTTTAAAATCAATGCTTTAGCCTTATCTCCAATCTCTTGACCATAACAATCTTAGCCCTTGCCCCATGTCCCTTTATCCTAATAAAAAGCAAATCCCGCAGCAAATGAAGATTTCTCTTGCACTTACTACGGGATTTTGGAACGAACTTTATTTTTATAGAGCGAAGTTTATTATTACGGAGTGGAGTTTATTTGAATTATACATTATAAACATTAGATACAATTATCGGCATTTTTTGATAGAAGTTTCTTAAGTTATTTTTTAAAATCCCGTAGCAAATGAAGATTTCTCTCTCATCTACTACGGGATTATTGAATAAACTTTCAAGCCTTATTTACATTATACCACAGCCAAAATACACCTTCTATCTATTCAACAGTTACACTCTTGGCGAGGTTTCTCGGCTTATCTACGTCGCACCCCTTCTGCAGTGCCATATAATATGCAAATAATTGCAGAGGAGTCACTGCCAAAATAGGTGCAATAAACGAATCAACATCCGGTATGGTAACCACCACATCGGCAGCCTTGCAAACCTGCTTGTTGCTCTCCTTTGCTATCGCAAGGACAACAGCTCCCCTGGCCTTTACCTCCCTGATATTGCTTATCATTTTCTCCACAAGGTTGTCTTGAGTCACCGGACAAACCACCAATGTACCCTCCTCAATCAGGGCAATGGTACCGTGCTTCAATTCTCCTCCGGCATAAGCTCCGAGTGAATATACGAGATTTCCTTGAGCTTCAGCGAGCCCTCCATGGACAGCGCATAATCAAGCCCTCTTCCGATAAAGAAAATACTCTTTGCATTGTAGTGTTGGGCTGCAAACTTCTGTATTGTATCCTTATTGGCCAATACTTTCTCTATTTCCTGGGGAATTGCTTTTAATCCTTCTATTACACTGCTGTAATAATCCTTGTCAATCCTGCCCATTTTATATGCAAAATCCAGGGCTATCAAATACAATGCAGATAACTGGGTGTTGTATGCTTTAGTCGATGCCACAGCAATTTCCGGACCTGCCCAAGTATAAAGGACATCATCCGACTCCCTTGCAATGGAACTTCCCACAACATTCACAATGGACAGAACCCTTGCTCCCTTCTTCTTTGATTCCCTGAGAGCAAACAATGTGTCAATGGTCTCACCCGATTGACTTATTATAATGACCAAATTCCTGTCGGTTATAAGGGGATCCCTGTACCTAAACTCCGATGCAACATCCACTTCCACAGGAATCCTTGCCAGCTTTTCTATTATATACTTTCCGACAACTCCAGCATGATATGCTGTACCGCATGCAACAATATAAATTTTATCTATATCCTTCAAATCCTCAGCAGTAATATTTATATTGTCCAGTACTATGTTACCATCCTTTATTCTCGGATTAATAGTATCTTTTACCACTTTAGGCTCCTCACACATTTCCTTCATCATGAAATGCTCGTAGCCAGCCTTTTCAGCCGCAGCAACATCCCAGTTTACCTTGAATACCTTCTTCTGTACCACCAGTCCATGGTTATTAAATACCGTAACTTCCTTGCCGCTTAAAAGTACAATCTCTTTATCCTCCAGAATATATACATCCCTTGTGTATTCAAGTATTGCCGGAATGTCAGAGGCAACAAAGTTCTCTCCATTTCCAAGCCCTACAACAAGCGGACTGTCTTTTCTTGCAGCAACAAATTTGTCGGGGCAATCACTGCAAAGAACTCCTAACGCATAAGAGCCTTCTATTTCATTTATGGAGTTAATAACAGCCTGAACAATATCGCCGTGATAGTGGTAATCTATAAGCTGTGCCACAACCTCAGTATCGGTTTCAGATACAAATTCGTAACCTTCCGCTTCAAGAAATTCTTTTAATTCCATATAGTTTTCAATTATACCGTTATGCACAACGGCAATTTTACCGGAATTGCTAATATGGGGATGGGAATTGAGATCATTTGGCTCTCCGTGGGTAGCCCAACGGGTATGACCTATTCCAATATTCCCCACAGGAGTGTCGGTATTCACCTTTTCCTCCAACTTTTCAAGCCTTCCTTTGCACTTTACCACTTTAATATTATCATTGTCTAAAATTGCCACTCCAGCTGAGTCATAGCCTCTGTACTCAAGCTTTTTAAGACCATTCAAAAGTATAGGTGATGCATTTTTACCACCTACATAACCGACTATTCCACACACAAAAACCTCTCCTTTACATTTTTGTACCTTTCTGGATAAAACTAAATATAAGACAATAGAAGAGGCTAATATATTAGACAGGGAAATTCACTTAGATCCTTTTTGTTCTGCAGTTGCCCGCAGTTTTTGTAGGACCCTAACGGTCGTGACAACCGGAAGGTTTCCGCCGAAAATTCGATAACTCACCGATTTTAAAATTACCGGTGACCTCCTTCTCCTCGTCCACGTGGAAAAACACGTGCTGGCGCTTTCAATTGCATAAATTCATTATGGCTCAAATTTCTTTCCTCCTTTCACGGCACATAATGAACCGGATTCTCCCGTCTAAAAGTTCCTTAACCCCCTTTATTTATACAACAACAGGCGTATTATCGGAAATAACGCCATGTAGTGTAAGCAACTTGCATAATTACTCATATATCATTCCATATATTAATCCATGCATAATCTATCCAAGTCTCTCTTCAATAACTTTTACAAGCTCAATTGCTCTTTTTGCAATATAATCCTTGTCTTTACCCTCTATCATAACCCTGACAAGGGGTTCTGTTCCTGAAGGTCTAATAAGTACCCTTCCTTCATCTTTAAACTCTTCCTCAAGCTCATTACACATTTTGCATATTACTTCATCCTCAAGATATTTCTCTTTATTTTGATTGCTTACGCGGGCATTCATCAATACCTGCGGCAACACCTGCATTATTGAAGCCAGCTCCGAAAGTTTTTTTCCGGAAGACTTCATAACGCTAAGAAGATGTGTTCCTGTGAGAATACCGTCTCCTGTAGTGTTATGTTCAAGGAAAATAATATGGCCTGACTGCTCGCCTCCTAAAATATGCCCGTTCTCGAGCATATTCTCCAGCACATATCTGTCTCCCACTTTTGTCTTAACTATGTTAATGCCTTCTCTTTTGGCCATTATATCAAATCCAAGATTGCTCATAACAGTAGCTACAATTGTATTATTTGCAAGCTTTCCTTGCTTCTTGAGTTCAAGACCAATTATTGCCATAATTTGGTCACCATCAACCAGATTGCCGTTTTCATCAACTGCAAGCACCCTGTCGGCATCCCCGTCAAAAGCAAGCCCAACATCAGCTCCGCTTTCAACAACGAATTTCTGTAACTGTTCAATATGAGTAGAACCGCAGTTCTTATTTATATTTATGCCGTCGGGCTCGTTGTTGATAACGCAAACATCCGCACCAAGTTCAAAAAAAGTAATCGGTGCTGCCTGATACGATGCTCCGTTTGCACAGTCAATCGCAACTTTAAGCCCTTTTAGGTCTCCACTAATGGTACTTTTTATAAAATTTATATATTCATCCAAAGAGGAATCAATTTCAATTTTCCTTCCTATTTTTTCACCGGTGGGAAGCTCAATTTTCTCCGAATTATCAAGAATTATGGCTTCTATCCTTTCCTCCAAAGCATCGGAAAGTTTATAGCCCTTATTGTTAAAGAATTTTATTCCATTAAACTCATAAGGATTGTGGGAAGCAGAAATTACAACGCCCGCATCTGCATTATAGTGCCTTGTAAGGTAAGCAACAGCTGGCGTAGGTACTATTCCCAAACAAACCACCTCTGCGCCAACCGAACATAATCCTGCAACCAAAGAAGCTTCCAGCATGTCTCCCGATATCCTTGTGTCCATCCCTACTAAAATTTTAGGTGTGTGCTTTGTCTCCGCAGTAAGTACGTATGCACCCGCCTGACCCAATTTATATGCAAGCTCGGCAGTTAATTCCGAATTCGCTATACCTCTTACTCCATCAGTACCAAACAGACGTCCCAATACATTCATCCCCCTAAAACTATTCGTCATTTTTGTCATAAATCTGTCATAAAACTAAATGTTTCAATTAATAAATATATTTTATGCATATATTTTTATGGATATATTATAGATTAT
>NZ_BAVR01000083.1 GCF_000521465.1 Acetivibrio straminisolvens JCM 21531 | reverse complement strand
TTGTTTTATATTTACGTGGTCGAACAGTGGCAAAAGTCACTGCTGATAATAGCAGGATAAACCTTACAAGGAGGTGAACGGGAATGACTGAAGCACTGACAGTAGAATTGGGGCTGGGGCAAGAAGAAACTCAGAGGGATAAATATCTGACCTTTCTTGTTGAAAAGGAATATTACGGAATTGAAATCAAGTATGTTACGGAGATTATAGGAATTCAATCCGTTACTGAAGTGCCCGATTTACCCGAGTATATTCGCGGGATAATAAATCTGCGTGGAAAGATAATACCGGTGATGGATGTAAGACTAAGATTCGGTAAGGAATTCAGAGAGTACGACGACAGAACTTGTATAATTGTTATTGATGCTGAAAATATTCTTATTGGACTGATTGTAGACAGCGTATGTGAAGTAATGTCTATTCCGAACGAGGAGATTGTTGCTCCGCCCGATTTTAATCAAAGCGAAAACAAGTTTATTAAAGGTATAGGTAAAACCGGAAGTGAGGTCAAGCTGATACTGGACTGTGAGAGACTTCTTATGGATTGAAGAATCCAAAGCTAATGGAATGCAATATAAAAATCAAGGAGGATTATATGATGCAGTGGTATTATAATTTAAAAATATCAGCAAAATTGATTATCGGTTTTTTAGTGCTTGCAGTAATTGCAGCAATTGTTGGAGGCGTTGCTCTTGTAAACATCAATAATATGAGTCAAGAGGATGTAGAGCTGTATGAGGAAAACACAATGGTATCAGTTATGCTGCTGAAGCTGCTTTGCAATTTCAGAGAATGAGGTTTAATGTTGTAAAAATTATGCTGTTTGAAACTTCGCAGCAGATAAATGAGACTATAGAAAGAATTGAAGAACATGGCGTTAATGTGGAAAAGTACTTAGATATGTATGAGGAAACCATTACAAATGAGACCGAACGCAAGGTGTTTGAGGATGTAAAGCCGAAATGGGAAAAGTATAAATCTTTGGTTGATAGGGAAATTGAATTTGTAAAATTGGGACAGATAGAAGAGGCAAAAGAGTTAGTTCTTGCAGATCTTGCCGAAGTTGGAGACGCTTTGAGAGATTCTTTTGGAGGCCTGATGGAGTATAATACCGTTGATGCAAAAGCAAAAGTGGATGAAAATAAGCATATTGCAGCAACTGCCTCAACATTAATGATAATTGTGATATGTGTAGGCATATTAGTAGCTATCTCCCTGGGAGTATTTATATCCAGAATTATCAGCAGACCTATCGGCAAAATGGTTGAAGCTGCCGACAGACTTGCCCTTGGGGATGTGGATGTAGATATCAAAGTTGAAACCAAGGATGAAATCGGTAAATTGATGGAGTCCTTTAAAAGTATGGTAGAGAATATTCGCGAGCAGGCTTATGTGGTAGAGAAGATTGCTGCCGGGGATATGACTGTTGAGGTCAAAGTCAAGTCTGACAAAGACTTGTTGGGTAAAAAGCTTAAAGAAATGGTTGAAACAAATAATGAAGTTCTTTCCAATATCAATGAAGTAGCAGCACAGGTAGCATCGGGAGCAAAACAGGTATCCGATTCAAGTATGCAGCTTTCACAGGGAGCTACCGAACAGGCCAGTTCAATAGAAGAGCTGACAGCTTCCCTCGAACAAGTATCAACACAGACACAGCTCAGTGCCAAAAATGCGAATCAGGCAAATGAGCTGGCTGAGATTGCTAAAAACAATGCGGAACAAGGAAATAAGCAAATGTCTGAAATGCTCAATGCCATGGAGGAAATCAATAATTCTTCTTCAAACATCTCCAGAATCATCAAAGTAATAGATGAAATAGCTTTCCAGACCAACATTCTTGCACTGAATGCAGCAGTTGAGGCTGCAAGAGCCGGACAGCACGGCAAAGGATTTGCGGTTGTGGCAGAGGAAGTTAGAAATCTTGCTGCCAGGTCGGCTAATGCGGCAAAAGAAACTACGGAGCTGATTGAGGGAACAATAAAACGAACTGAAAATGGTACAAAGATAGCCCGGGAAACTGCCGAAGCGCTAAATAAGATAGTGGATGACGTATCAAAGGCTGCTTCGTTGGTTAATGATATAGCTTTAGCTTCCAATGAACAGGCTGCTGCGATCACCCAGATAAATCAGGGAATTGCACAGGTATCTCAAGTTGTGCAAACCAACTCGGCTACATCGGAAGAGAGTGCAGCTGCAAGTGAAGAGCTGTCAAGCCAAGCTGAATTTTTAAGACAATCCGTTGCAAGGTTTAAATTAAAAAACATGGGGAAGATAGCATACAACAGGTATAAGGAAATTAATCCTGAAATCATGAAGATGCTGGAGGAGTATCCGGACAAGAAACAGCCGAAGGTTTTTAATAATAAGGAAGAAAACACAAAGCATATTGACAGCA
Source organism: Acetivibrio straminisolvens JCM 21531 (assembly GCF_000521465.1). Lineage (GTDB taxonomy): Bacteria > Bacillota > Clostridia > Acetivibrionales > Acetivibrionaceae > Hungateiclostridium > Hungateiclostridium straminisolvens. The sequence goes on along the minus strand of NZ_BAVR01000083.1, from coordinate 11,453 downwards.
AGGAAGCAGCGGAAAAGGAAATGGGCGATTTGAAGCAGAAAATATTGCTGTCTGACACTGAATTCGGAAAATACTAAGCATATATAAAGCATATATTAAGCAGAGTGGACTTTACAGTTCTCTCTGCTTTTTCTATATCGAATATAAGTACATTTAAAGCCGTCGAAAATAATTTTGCAATTTGTAACTGAGTATTTAGGGTGATTAATTTATCGAATTTGACGGTGCACGTATGATATAATAAACTAATAATATGGATAATCATAGCTTTGCTGAATCGATTTCATAAATTTAGTTTTATTGAGTTAAAGCGGGAGGATGCTATGCGGTTGATTAATTATCTGGTAAGCAAAAAGCTTTTTTGGTTCTTGCTGTTTTTATAATTTTGGGCACTGTCCTATTGTTTGCAAAGCCATGGGGACGGGAAGCTTCAAACACTCCGGATGAATCTGGCATAAAAGCCGGTGATGATTTGAGAGGGGAAAATAAGAGTAGCGGATATTTACCGGAAGAAAAGATTCCAAAGCAGCCTCCGGCTACTGGTGCTTTTAACTATGGTGAAGCGTTGCAGAAAGCAATCTTTTTTTATGAGTGTCAAAGATCCGGAAAGCTCGATTCCGCGACTCTTCGTCTGAATTGGCGCGGGGACTCGGGGCTTTATGACGGTAAAGATGCAGGTATTGATCTTACCGGTGGATGGTATGATGCAGGAGACCATGTAAAGTTTAATTTGCCCATGTCTTATTCGGCAGCAATGCTGGGCTGGGCTGTATATGAATATGAGGATGCGTTTAAACAAAGCGGACAGTATAACCATATATTAAATAGCATAAAATGGGCTTGTGATTATTTTATTAAATGTCATCCGGAAAAGGATGTATACTATTACCAAGTGGGCGACGGCCATGCTGACCACGCATGGTGGGGTCCTGCCGAAGTAATGCCTATGGAAAGGCCTTCGTACAAGGTTGACAAATCATCGCCCGGTTCTGCAGTTGTTGGTGAGACATCCGCGGCTTTGGCAATAGCGTCAATAATATTTGAAAAAGTGGATAAAGAATATTCAAAGGAATGCTTAAAACATGCAAAAGAACTGTTTGAACTTGCGGATACCACCAAAAGCGACGAAGGCTATACCGCAGCCAATGGTTTTTATAATTCCTGGAGCGGATTTTATGATGAACTTTCCTGGGCGGCTGTATGGCTTTATCTTGCTACCGGTGATTCTTCATATTTAGCCAAGGCTGAAAGTTATTCGGATAAATGGGGTTATGAGCCGCAGACGGATACACCTAAGTATAAGTGGGCTCAATGCTGGGACGATGTGACCTACGGCACTTATCTTCTTTTGGCAAGAATTAAAAATGATAATGGTATATATAAAGAATCGATAGAAAGACATCTTGATTGGTGGACAACCGGATACAACGGAGAAAGAATTACATATACTCCGAAGGGGCTTGCGTGGCTTGACCAGTGGGGTGCATTGAGATATGCAACTACAACGGCATTTCTGGCATGTGTTTATTCCGATTGGGAAAACGGCGATAAAGACAAGGCCAAAACCTACCTGGAGTTTGCTAGAAGCCAGGCAGATTATGTTCTGGGGAGTACAGGCAAAAGTTTTGTTGTAGGCTTTGGAGAAAATTCACCTAAAAGACCTCATCACAGAACTGCTCACGGTTCCTGGGTAGACAGTCAGACGGAACCTCCCGAGCATAGACATGTTCTTTATGGCGCCCTTGTGGGGGGACCTGACAATTCGGACAACTACACCGATGATATCAGTAACTATGTCTGTAATGAAGTGGCTTGTGACTACAATGCAGGCTTTGTGGACTGCTTGCAAAAATGTATAAACTTTATGGTGGAAGCCCCGACCCGAAATTCAGCGGTATAGAAGAAGTGACGGAGGATGAAATATTTGTTGAAGCAGGTGTAAATGCGTCGGGAAGCAATTTCATTGAAATAAAAGCAGTAGTGAACAACAAGTCGGGCTGGCCTGCAAGGGTCTGTGAGAATTTATCTTTTAGATATTTCATAGACATTGAAGAGCTTGCTGCAGCGGGCAAGACTGCAAGCGATTTGAAAGTGAGTTCCAGCTATAATCAGGGAGCAAAACTCTCTGATGTCAAACACTACAAAGACAATATTTATTATGTAGAGGTGGATTTGTCGGGAACCAAAATATATCCTGGGGGACAATCGGCATACAAGAAGGAAGTGCAGTTTAGAATCTCAGCGCCCGAAGGTACAGTGCTTAATTCCGAAAATGACTACTCCTATCAGGGGCTTTCGGCAGGAGCGGTCGTAAAATCCGAGGATATTCCTGTATATGATGCCGGCGTTCTCGTATTTGGAAAGGAACCGGGGGCATCATCTAAAAGTGTGTCTAAAGACGGTGCTCTACCAAAGGCAACACCCACGGCAAAATCTTATTCAGAGCCTGCAGCAGAATATACACAAAATCCATCTCCTGACTTAAAAACTCCTGCCGGGCAGAACGGTCTAAAAGACAAAGCCCAGGGCAGCAAAGGAGCTGTTTCATTACAATATGCAAACGGAAATGCATCAGCTGAGACAAACGGTATTAGTCCTAAATTTAAAATAACCAATAATGGTACAAAGGCTATAGACTTGTCCGAGGTTAAGATTAGATACTATTATACAAAAGAGGGGAGCGCATCTCAAAACTTCTGGTGTGATTGGAGTAGTGCCGGCAATTCTAATATTATTGGTAACTTTGTTAATGTCCGCTCACCCAAAGAAGAAGCAGACACCTACCTTGAAGTCGGATTCGCCGGTGGGGCAGGAAACCTTGAACCGGGTGAGAGTGTTGAAGTACAGGTGAGATTTTCAAAAGATGACTGGTCAAATTATACCCAGTCGAACGATTATTCCTTCAACTCGTCTGCTTCAAGTTATACGGATTGGGATAGAATAACCCTATATATATCAGGTAAACTTGTTTGTGGCAAAGAACCCTGATTTATCTGTACGAAATTTGACCAAGGTAGGCTTTTGCAATACCAATGTAATACTCGGATTCCCTGACAATATGATTAATTACAACAGAGGCTGTTAAATTGTTTAAAGCTGCAGCACTTTCTTTTGCCATAGTGTTCAGGAAGTTTACAAAGGTTTTGCTTTGACAAAGAGTAATTTCAATAATATTGGCGATTTTTTGCACCAATTCAGGGTTCATAACATAGCAGGATCTATTAAGTCTTTCAATATATTGCAAGATGGTGGCTTCTGTTGCGCTGAGAATCTTTTGGTATTCATCCAGCTTTTCTACAAACTTGTCTTCTAAGTCCGGTATAATTTTCCTGATTACTACAGTATGTTCTGCTTCTTGTCTTTTCCAAAATTCGGCTTCCTCCAGAATTCTTATATGGTTTTTATCGCCGTAACAAAACTGCATTGGTCATACCTCCATTTTTATATAGATACTAGACTTAACATAATTCATTATATGTTGAAAAATAAAATTCAGTGCCGGCAAGAAAAAGAGAAGTGTTGTAAAATTAGCTAAAACAGCCATGAGACATAAATATTAATTTTATTAATAATGAGGTTTACATGTGAGGTTTCTACCTGATAATATAAAAAGAAAAGAGCTTGAGGAGGTTAATCGTCATGGGATTGAATGAAACACCATCTGCAAACCGTGTTCATATAGGATTCTTCGGTAAAAGAAACGCAGGAAAATCGAGTATTGTAAATGCTGTTACAGGTCAGGACCTGGCTGTTGTTTCAGATGTAAAAGGGACAACCACCGACCCTGTTTACAAAGCAATGGAGCTTTTGCCCTTAGGGCCGGTTGTGATAATTGATACTCCCGGAATTGACGACGAGGGGACTTTAGGAGAGCTGCGTGTAAAAAAGAGCCGTCAGGTACTTAATAAAACCGATATAGCTGTATTGGTAATCGATGCTGCTTGCGGTAAATCTGAAGATGATGAAAAATTGATTGAGCTTTTTAACAAGAAAGAGATAAAGTATGTTGTTGTTTACAATAAGGCGGATTTGAATGAACAGGAAGAGACAGAGAACGATAATGAGATTTACGTTAGCGCCAAAACGGGATACAACATTGATAAATTGAAGGAAAAAATCGCATCCCTTGCTGCTACCGATGATATTACCCATAAAATAGTAGGTGACCTGATTAATCCTTCGGATTTTGTTGTGCTTGTTGTGCCCATTGATAAAGCAGCCCCCAAGGGACGTCTTATACTGCCTCAGCAGCAGACCATTCGCGATATTTTGGAGTCGGATGCTGTTGCAATTGTGGTAAAAGAGAACGAGCTCAAGAATACGCTTAATAGCCTTGGCAAGAAACCCAAACTTGTTATCACTGACAGTCAGGCATTTAAAATGGTAGCGGCAGATACACCGGAGGATATTAATCTTACTTCGTTTTCGATACTTTTTGCGCGGTACAAGGGTAATTTGGAAATTGCAGTAAAAGGTGCGAAAACGCTGGATTCTCTAAACGACGGTGACACCGTTCTTATCTCCGAAGGATGCACGCATCACAGGCAGTGTGATGATATAGGCACGGTGAAGCTTCCGAGATGGATAAATAATTATACTAAAAAGCAGTTGAACTTTGAGTTACATCGGGTACGGAATTTCCGGAGGATTTGAGCCGTTACAAATTGATTGTGCACTGCGGCGGATGCATGCTGAATGAAAGAGAAATGAAATACCGTTACAAATATGCCGTGGAGCAGAATGTCCCTATTACCAATTACGGAATTTTGATTGCATATATACATGGAATCTTGAAAAGAAGTCTTGCAATTTTCCCGGATATACTTGCGGAAATTCTTTAGTGTCCGAAGCAGTATACGGAAGCTGACTTTTAAATATCTTTGATTTAATTGAAGATAGCGGACAGGGTGTGGTATAATTTAAATGAAATGAATAGAGGCTGCATATCTATATACTCTGCTTTATTCTTGCAAACACTTTAGAATGAAGATTCCATACCTTTACGCATTTAGAACTTGTAATAAAAAATTTAAATAAAAGCAAAATTTGAGGGGGGTATTATTAATGAAGAAAAAGAAATGGGTCAAATTTCACAATAAATTTGCCCTGTGTGTTCTTCTAATCTTTTTGGCTGCTGTTCTGCTGCCGTCGTCTGCCCTTGAATCAAAAGTGCAGGCTGCTTCTTCACCTCGTTACGGAGGCTCATATTATAATTATGGAGAAGCTTTGCAGAAAGCAATTCTTTTTTACAAGGCAAATCGCCTTGGAGACTTGCCCGATGATTACATCCTGCCTTACAGGGCCGATGCGGCAATGACCGACGGACAGGATGTGGGCTTGGATCTTACTGGAGGATGGGCCGATGCCGGGGATGGAATCAAATTCACTCATCCAATGTCTTATGCGGCAGGCCAATTGGGATGGGCCGTGTATGAATACCGTCAAGCCTTTGAGAAGTCAGGCCAGTTGGATGATATTCTGGACGAAATAAAATGGGCTACCGACTTTTTCATTAAAGCTCATCCGGAGCCGGATGTATTGTATTATATGTGCGGCTACAACGATTCCGACCATTCGGTATGGGTTCCCCATGAACTGTTGGATTATGTGACGGATAGAAAGTCCTTTGTGCTAAACCCGTCAACCCCGGGTTCGGATGTAGCAGGACAGACTGCTGCTTGTCTGGCTATTGCATCAATCATATTTGAGCCCACAGATCCGGAATATGCCCAAACCTGTTTGACCCATGCAAAACAGATTTTTGAATTTGGTGATAAATATAGGGGCAAAAACCGCTGGATGTCTTGTATCCATCGGGAGGTTATTTGGATGATATGGCTTGGGGCGCTGTATGGCTTTACATAAAAACCGGCGATTCTACTTATCTAGACAAAGCAAAATCCTACCTGCCTGTTACTTCATTGGGCGGGGGACATACCCATTGCTGGGATGATGTCAGCTACGGTGCGGCACTTAAAATAGCTCAATTAACTCATGATCAGGGTTATGCTGCTATGGTTGAAAAGAACCTTGATTTCTGGCAACCCGGCGGAGGTATTACTTATACTCCGGGAGGTTTGGCATGGCTTTCACCGTGGGGCTCTTTGCGTTATGCATCCACAGCAGCGTTTTTAGCCTTTGTATGGTCTGATGATCCAACGGTAGGAACACCATCCAAAAAAGAAGCTTACCGTACTTTTGCTGAAAAGCAAATAAACTATATTCTTGGAGATAATCCTCGAAAAGGAAGTTATGTAGTAGGATTTGGAGAAAATGCACCCAAACATCCCCATCACAGGACGGCTCATGGCTCATGGGTAAGTATGCTTGATGTGCCCGGTTTCCATCGCCACATCCTCTATGGTGCATTGGTTGGAGGACCGACCTCGGATGACAGTTGGTGGATGATATTTCCGACTATACTCTAAATGAGGTGGCTACCGACTATAATGCAGGTTTTGTAGGGTCTTTGGCAAAAATGTATGATATGTATGGCGGAGAACCTCTCGAAAATTGGCCTCAGCCTGAAGATTTCAGGGCACCGGAAGACGACATTGTTGAATACTTCTGCCGCGGCTGGATAATTTACGAAGGCTTTGGAACCTTAAACCTGCTGCTTCAGGTTAACAACCGCTCAGGATGGCCTCCAACGGTGAAAGATAAGCTTTCTGTTCGTTACTTCATGGATTTAAGTGAAGTATTTGAGGCAGGAGGAAGTGTAAATGATGTTCAGATAACGCTGGGACAAAGCGAGGGGGCAAAACTTGAAGGATTGAAGCATTACAAGGATAATATTTACTACTTTACGGTTGACTTCACAGGAACTAAGATTATGCCGGCCGAATGGGAAATGTGCGAAAAGGATGCCCATGTATCGATTAAATACAGAGACGGCATCCCGGGTTCAAATGAAAACGACTGGTCGTATCAAAACTTGAGAAGAGATCCGGATTATGATGCTGTATCCTTTGCGGGATTGACTCCTTATATACCTGTATATGATAACGGTGTGCTTTTATGGGGTGAAGAACCGCTTTCTGACGGCAACACTCCCGAACCTTCACCGGAACCGACACCAACTGACCCGGCAATTACTTATGGAGATTTAAATGGAGACGGAAAGGTGAACTCCACAGATTTTGGAATATTAAAAAGAGCTATATTGGGCAACGTGGCTCCAGGTACAAACATGGCTGCAGGAGATTTGAACAGAGACGGTAATGTAAACTCGACAGACCTCGCGATTTTAAGAAGGTATTTATTAAGAATAATTACTTCGATACCTATCTGACTATAGATTATAGGTGTGTATTATAGCAAAAATCCTACGGATAGAAGTCGTCCGTAGGATTTTGCTTTACCTCTTGGAATGAAATGAAAGAGGCAAAAGCAAAGGGACTCTATGTTCCGAGCTTTTCTTTACACCTGTGTAGATGAAAAGAAGCAAATTAATTCTATAAGGATGGAATGGCTTTCACAAGGTATTTCTTCAGCATTGAAGCGTCAGTGGAATTTACCGAACCGTCATTGTTTATATCAGCATTGGCAAGTTGTTCGCCGGAAAGAAGAGTTATTCTAAGAATATGTCTTTTAAGTGCGGCAAAGTCTGTTGAGTTTATCTTCCCGTCGCAGTTAATATCACCTTTTTGCCCCGCATTTGGTGTTGGAGTCGGAGTGGGTGTCGGATTTTGAGAAGGACTCGGCAAAGGTGTGATACTAACGGTAGAAAGATAAGCTCTAGTTTCTCTATGTCTTGTGGAGATATGGTTTATAAGGTCGTTAAGAGCTTGATTAAATTGAGCTTCACCATTGGTGAGATAGCTGTAACCTCTTATTTCGCCCTCACTTCCAACAGTATATGGACGGATTAGTTCGTGAAGCCGGCGGGCCTTCTCGATTAGAGCAGCTTCATTAAAACAGGTATCCAGTGCTTTTTGCATTTCATTGTGATATATGTTTTTGTAGACAGGGTCATCCATTAAATAGCGAATTAATGGCCAGTTATTGCTAATTTCATTTAATGAAAGGTTGGGCGGTGTTATACCCCATGGATTACTGGAGGAAAGGGAGAGGTTATAATCCCAAGGGAAGAATACCAAACGGCCATTATCGGATAAGTCCTGATATAAATAATGGTTTTTTGTAACCCAGCCGTAAGTGTCAAAGTTTACAATGGTAGTATTGATCGCCAGCCATTTCAAAAAAGAATCGGTATTGAAAACTGCTTCAAGGTCAGATCTCCATTTGGCAGCGTTGGTTCTTGGAGCGTTCAAAGCAGCAACAAGAGCTTGAATGTCGCTCCAGTCATCTGCTTTTTCATTGGTTTTCTTTTCATATCCGCGTTTGTCAAATATTGTTAAGTCGCCTCCCGGTGCTTGCTGACCTTTATACAGATTTCCATCAGGGTTTGGGAATTGATATTCAAGCATTTTATCCGAAGGGTCCTCAAACATTGTATATAATCCCCAGTAAACAGGGCCGTTTCCCGTATCGACGTATACTCTGTAGAAAGCGCATCGAGGTGCAGGAATACCTGCTTCACGGAAAATATCGCTGCAGAGTTTGTCTCTTAAAAATGAAGGGTCATACCAGTTATTATTGAATATCAGTTCGTCGAATCCATAGCATCTTTGATTATGTATTTCGGGATAATCGTCTTCGAATTTGTCAAAGTTGAGGCGGAAAGGATATTTATGGTTCATGCTCATCATGGCTCCGGTCAAAGTGCTTTGCCCCTTATACCTGATTCCTACGTTCCACCAAGTGTGATTGTTGAATTTTACCGTTGCAGGCACGTAGATGGGGTCCTCATCGCTCATCATAAATGCCTTGAAGACATCATTTTCCATGCGTCGATAGTTTTCAGGGCTGATGATGATATCAATACGGTTTACTTTGTCTTCGGGAAAGAGTAGCGAATAATTGGGTTTTGCTTTTTTGCCGTGGGTTTCTTCTGTCCAGCCTCAGGCCTTGATGCTGCCGAGACTGCTGACATGTTGAGGCATGCGATATAAATCGCTATGCATATTGTTATTGCCGCTAACCTAAAAAACTTTCGCATAGTCATACCTCCCAAAAAATTTTATTAATAATTAATTATTGCATTCGTTTGGAGTATAAAAAGCATGTACCGGTCAGTTTTATAAGAATATAAGTATTTATTATATGAAGCAATTAAATAAGCAAATTCGTAATATATCTGCAATATATATTCGTAATAAAAATAATTTTGCGACTTAAAGCAGCATTAATTGGGAAAATATTCATAATCTGAAATAATAAAAATATAAAGATAACTGATTATCGGATGGAATTTGATGCTTCGAACTTTTTGAAAGCCTAAGTAGGAACGAAGCCATATAAATTAGCAGATTTGTAGCAAAGAAAGAGGTTAGTATGCATTTTATAGAGAAGAGAAAATTTAATTGCTAGACTCTTTTATTACTAGCCTCTTTTGAGTTATTATCAAGCAACATACCGGTATTTGGTGTTTAGTAATAGTAGTAAAAATAATACAGAAAGGTAAGTTTTATTGAATTGAAAAGTAAGTAATGGTATAATTTACATAATTGATATTCAATCTGTTTTGCAGGTAGAGGGCTGAAGATAGATATGCAGATAAAGATAACACCGGAACAGATGACAAGGGTAGCAGGAAAGGTGAAATAAATATCAAAGGAATTTGATGATATTGTGCTGGAAATAAAAAGAATCACAAGTTCCATTGATTGGGAACTTAGAAGTAAAGAGGGAATAGATGGGAAAGTATCGAGGGCACATGATGCAGCAAGAAAGATAGCCAAGGGATTGGATGGAATGTCACAAGACCTTATAATGGCAAGAGACAAAATGATAGAAGCTGACAATAAAGCCTCGGCTACAGCGAGAAAGATGAAATCTGCAAACTTTAAAAGTCCGGTTGCCGCAATATCGTTGCCTGGCCTGGCAATAATATGGTATCTGTGGAATCGATTGATAGGTCCAGGAATGGCAAATTGTCCGAACGCGCTTGTTGGAGACCCTATAAACGTAGTATCGGGAAATTTCTATTTAACGAGAAGAGACATAACCATACCTTCAAGAGGTATCGGCATTGAGATAACCAGATACTATAATTCCATGGATAATACACAAGGTATATTTGGAAAAGGCTGGAGAATGGATTATGAGACATGTCTTAAAAAGAAGGAAGACAGTGAAGATATAGTAGTAGTGTATCCTGAAGGAAACATAAGAGTATTTGAACATACCGAAACGGGAAGTTTCAAGTCTCCCAAAGGCGTGTGCGATACGCTTTTTAAGATCGAGGACGATACATACATATTGAAAGTTCAAAAAGGAATTACATATAAATATGATTAAGCAGGAAGCCTTATATCAATTTCCGACTCAAACGATAACGAGATACAGTTTAAGTATAACCGCCAGGGATTGCTGTCTTCAATAATAGCACCGGGCGGGAAGATTTTGATGTTTTCGTATGAAGGGGACAGGGTTAGCTCCATAACCGACCATATGGATAGAAAGCTAAAATATAAATATGACGATGAAGGAAACCTTATACAAGTAGTATACCCTGACGGAGGAAAAATTACTTATGCTTATAACGGCATGGGACTAATCTCAATAACCGACCAGAACGGAAATACCTATGTTCAAAACACCTATGATGAAAACGGCAGAGTGGTAAAACAGCTTGACCATGAGAACAATGAGTTGATTGTAGAATATGACGAAGAAAATTGCGAAAACACCTTCAAATGGATAAAAAGCGGTATAACCCGTGTATATAAATACAATTCGGACATGCTCCTTACGGAAGTAAGATATGATGACGGAAGTGTGCAAAAATATACCTATGATGAAAATCATAACAGAAACAGCGAGACAGACAGAAATGGCAATACGATATATAAAAAATACGATGATAAAGGCAATTTAATAGAAATAATTTCACCTAAGCCCTTCAGCTTCAAAACAAAATACAGCTACAATGAGGATAACAGACTGATAAAAATAACTTCACCGGGCGGTGGAGAGGTAGCCTTCGAATACGATGAAAAGGGCAATCTTTTAAAACGTATCATAAAAACCGGAAGCAAAAGCTATTCCGAGTGGTCATATATCTATGACCGATATGGAAGAATGATAACTTCAACGGATGCGCAGAACAATACAAAGATCTTTGAGTATGGAGAAGACGATGTAATCAAACCGACACTAATAAAGGATGCGGTAGGAAACATATTTAAATATCAATTTGACAAAACAGGACGAGTAGCGGCAATAACCACAAGTTATGGTACTGTGAGGTTAAAATACGATGAATGCGACCGGATAACCCACATAACCGATGCAGAGGGGAATACCACTAGACTCAGTTATGACAAGGCAGGGAACATGACAGGTATTATAGCTCCGAAGCAGTATGAAGAAAAGGGAAAAGACGGAAC
>NZ_BAVR01000084.1 GCF_000521465.1 Acetivibrio straminisolvens JCM 21531 | reverse complement strand
ATTTAGTCTCATCAAAAATTTTCTCCGGAAGCGGCGGTAAAAATATTTGACGCGGCTTTTCCATGTCTCTGCTTATTTCAATTATTGTGTTGCATATATATCTTAGCTGGGTATCATGTTCATTAATGTTTTCATTCTTTTTCTTTTCTCTTTCATTATCTTTTCTGGATGAATAAAAATCCGTATTAAATCTGCCTGAATTCGGAACCTGCGTAACCACCACCGGAGGTTCAATGTTCAGGTTTTTGTTGGCACCGGTATAGGCTGACTGGAAATATTCAAATCTTGTACCCGTACCAACAAGCAAATATGCACGACCGTTCAGAGGCATTGTCGGTGCAGCCGCAGCCGGACTATCTATCATTCTTTCGACGCCTGCTTGGTTGCAACTCTAAGGCATATCCTTGCTTTGGAGTTTAGCCTGATATCATCGGTAATTGCACCTTCAATATTCTGAGAAATAAGAATAATATGAAAGCCCAAAGTTCGTCCGACACGTGCAATCGTAGTAATCTCAGCGATAAAGTCCGTATCGCTGCTTTCGCTTGAAAATCGCTTAAGCTCAGTAAACTCATCAACTACCAAAATAAGGTGGGATAGATAAGAAAACTCCTCCAAATCCTTGTTTAACGCTTTAAGCTGCTTGTCATTAAGCTTTCTTTTCAACTTTTCAATTGTTTCTTGCGCACCGGGCTTGCCTTCCAATTCTTTTATCTGCCTGATAATACGGAGCGCACGAATATACGCGTCAATATTATCAACGCCCAGGCTTGAAAGCACCAGCTTACGCCTCTTTATCTCCGCATTAAGAGATTCAAGGAAGCGTTTTAGCATATATGCCGCAGAAGTTCCTTCTTCCTCACCGGCAGTGTCTGTTACAACCCCGACGCAATGAGGCAAATCCCCCAACCGGTCGGAGAAGCCTCCTCCTTTCATATCAACAAGTATCAGGTTTAAATCCATAGGAGAAAACTTCATGCACAAACCAATCAACAAGGTTATTATTGTCTCGGATTTTCCCGAACCTGTCATTCCGGCGACAAGCATATGCGGTCCGTCCGCTTTTTCATGCAGATCAAGATATATGGGACCATGTTCGTGTTTCCCTATTGGTACGCCAAGGCTTCGGGTAACATCATTTTTCTCTATGTCTTTCCAGTTTTCCAGTATGCTTTTCTTCACTTCACCTTTTTGAACTTTTTCCGAATCGTAGCCATAAAGTTCAAACAAGGTAACCATTGACGGCACCTTACCGTTTTCAGCAATTCTTGTATAATAAATGGCACTTAACTGCTTGAACGCACGATCGAATTTTTCTTTATACTTTTCCGCATTGAATATGTAATCATTTTGAAAATGCTTATATTCAATTAATTTATCTGTGTCATTGGCTTTGGATGTGTCATCTTCTCCCTCGCTTAAAACATTCAGAGTTTCTCTGCTTAAAATATTATAACGCAAGCTGCATCTTCTGGTATTCGGATTGTCTTTGTGAATTTCAACAATATTACCGCAATATTTAGGCAGTTTATCCTTCACAGGCTGTATGAAAATGAAAGTAAGCCCGTCGGAGTTAACATAAGGTTCCCCTTCTTTGGGTACCTCCGGCAGAAACTTTGAAAAACCGGTTTCTTTAATGTTGTAGTCGTAAAAGACAATACAGACAATTTGAGTTAACTTTTGATTTGGATTTACGGCCTCATTTTTGTCGTTGTTTGATTTAACACGCTCGTTCATCGCGCTAAGAAGCTGACCGAAAACGACACCGGCACTTCCCTTGTCAAACACAAACTGGGAAATCCCATCAAAAAGTTCGTTGGCATGAGGCAAATATTTATAGTTTTGCAGAATTTCATTTTGCTTCGCAGGGTCATTTTCCGGTTCGAAGAAAAACACAAACTGTAAATCCTCCGGCGAATGATAATATGAAAGTTCAAATATAATATGCTGAATGAAATTCCTTGAGGTTTGAATGTCTTCGGAAATTACCCCCAAAGCACCGCAAGACTTCAAATCCAGCAACAGCGGCGGTTTGCTTCCGTCATCGCTTCTTAAATATTTAAAACCGATATCGCCATCCTTATTGGCAAAATTATAAGCCAAATCTGTAAGCAGAAACTTATTCTTATCTTCCTCCGCCCTTTCAGCAGGTGATAACTGTTTGCGTCTTTTTTCGTCCTTCTTTGACGGAATCAGTATTTCTATCCTGTCACCGATTTTTTTGTAGTATATATCGTAAAATATATGGTCTTTTTTCTCGCTTTTTATCTCAAACAGAGGCTTAACCTCATCCGACATTCCAAGGGATACAACCATAAAGTCTTTATCATTCTGTGAACGTGAAAAAATGCTGCTGTGAATTTCAGCAGTATTCTTAAACAGTGTATCCATGTTTGGATATACACTGTTTAGGTATTTTATATCGCTTTTTTGCCACTCTTTTATTCTATTAATTATTCTATGAATGTAATTTTCATAATTTACCTCCCAAACCTTAACATCCTTTTATAATTGTTTCTTTGCTTCATAAAATTATATGTAGAAGTTACAAGAGCAACCACTCCCATGGCTGCAGACAACAAAAGCATAGTATTTCCCATGCTTGCTGCTCTCGGCGCAAACAAAATAATAAGATAGCGGGCCATTAACATTCCACCGGTGGATAAAAGAGTAGGAATAATTATATCCATAAAGGAGGACTTATCTTTCTTCGGCATTTCACCGGGCGGAATAATTTCAATTACCGAAGGCTCAATAACATTTAAACGCCTCGTGCTTATATTGTATTCCAGGGAATTTCCGGATTTTAATATATAACTTCTTTCATTTTTGTCAAATAACGGTGAAGGCACAACTTTAGTATCGGTTGTAAACAAAATACAACTTGACGTTACAAATCCAAGTTCGTCCAATTTTTTATTAAATATTTTTGTGCCGTCAACCCCTTCTGTAAAGTCAATAACGTTAAAATCCCCTTTTGAATTGTATAATACTTGTAATTCTTTGCGGGTTTTTAAATATTCATCAACAAGATTAAAGTGCTTTTCATACCCCTTTGCTTTTTTCAACCCGTAGTATATAGCTTCAATAAGTGCTTTAAGAGTAATATCTTTTATGACAAGGAAAGACAACTCATCAGAAAAATCATCGCTTTCAAATTTTACGGAAATCATAATCTCATTGTTTTTCATAGGTCTTTTCCTTCCAAAGCTCCTTAATTTTCATTCTTTTTTGCCAGCAATAGCTGCTCTAATTCTTCATAAACATCAGGAACATCTATAACAACTCTGTGCGGCAACCCGACAGCTTTGTTTTCAATCTTTTCTAACGAACCGGCATTAATACTCGGCGGTACAACAGCTACAGCATCAAAAACAATATCCGGCTTTGTTATTTCCATTCGCTTAAAGTCCTTTGTTACAATATCTACTTTTGCAACTACCGGTAAATCATGGTTTTTATGCTCAGGTTTTTCAAAAGGTTTTATATTGCTGTCCAATTTGGCAATTGACGGTAAAACCGGAGCCTGAAGTTCTGTTTTTTCAAAACCCTGTAATTTCCATTCCGATCTTTTAACTTCCGGTAAAGCAGAAGACTGAACTTTGGGCTGTAAAAAGGACATTCTTTGGATATCAAGTTTGGATTTTCTAGGCAATTCCACCTTGTTTAATTCCGTTTTCTTAAACTTACCGACATTTGCATTCGGTTTTACAACTACCGGTATTTCAGCATTAGATTTCTCAGGTTTTTTAAATGCTATTTCAACTTTAGATATATTGAATAATTCAGGTAAACTTGTCTGAATCGTTTTTCCATTTTTGGAATAATTAACATCGACATAGGGCTTGGCTACCTTAGGCAGCACAGTATCTCTCTGTTCTGGCTTTTTGAAGTCTTTTACCTCTGCAAGACAAACGCACACTTGAGGTAAACTATATGAAGATTTTTCCGGCATAACAAAAGGATTTAAATCTATATTTGGCACAAAAACATCCGGTATACCTGCTTTTATGTCAGAAGAATTAAAACTTGCCGCTTCAAATGAAAAATCTGTTGGAGTCTCAGGTTTTATGACAGCCGGCAAATTCGGTTTAACTTCTGCCGTCCCTTTGTAAGACTTATTCACAATGCTTATCTTTGGAACCACAGGCAAATCAGTATATTCTTTTTCTACCTTCTTAAAGTGTGCCTCAGGAACAACCGGTTTGTTAACGTATAGTAATTGCGGCTCAATACTTTCCTCTTTTTTTGTGTATTTAATATTGAAATCCACCGGTTTTGAAATTTCAGGCAAATCAGGCACAATTGGCTCTCCGGATTCAAACGGTTTAATTTGCAGCTTGGGCTTCACTACCGGCTCACATTCAGACATTGTGTATTTCGGACTAACATAAGGCTTAATTTCAATTCCTTCTATGACCGTAATTGATTTTAATTTAGGTTCATATGGCGAAATACGGACATTTTCATAAGCCTCAAGTTGTTCAACAAAAGCAACCCTCTGTTGGTATATAGCAAATTCTTTTTCATATCGTTTTCTCTGCTCATCGTCAAGTAAAGCTATTTCCTCATCGCTAAGTATTCTAAACGCCATAACGAACCGCCCCTTTCATACAAAAAAATCCAATTACAGCCCTAACCACACCGTCAGTAATGGTTAGGGCTAATCTAATCTCATTATGTATAATTAGCCGTTACTTATGCTATCCGCCAATTGTTTATCAACATCCTCAAAGTTTTGCCTGTTGGCTTCAAGCAAATCGGCCATACCACTAAGTGCAGCCGGCAACTGCTCATATACAAACTCTTTTACTTTGGAATTAATTAAAGCATCAAGCGCGTCTTTTGTTTCGCCTTCCATCTGGCTAAGGGCATTATTTAAATTTGAAATAAACGCATCGCCAGCCTTTTCATATTCACCGGCAATTCTTCTAATCTCACTTATCGAATCAAGCACGCCTGCGTTAACTATTCTACAACCAGCCATTATCTATCCCTCCTTATTTATTGCTGCTGTCTGTTTTGTGTTCCAAGTTGATCGTCCAAAGCGTTTTCGCCCGGTATAGCTTTTAATATTCCATCCATAATATCATTCAATGTAGTCAGCAGACCGCCCAAGCCTTCGCCAATAGCAGGTATAATAACATTGTCATAGAAATATTTGAAACCGTCCGCCGCACTGCCGCTGAAACTGGTGGAAAGCAAAGTGTTGATTGCATTATCCAACTGTGACTTAAGGCCGTCTGTAGTTGTTTTGTACTCATCAATAACTCTCATCGCATTTTGCAACATCTCCGGTGTCATATGTACAGTACCTGTACTTCCCATTGCCATGGAATATCCCTCCTTAAATTAATCAAATTTAATACTTTCATTAAGCTGTTCAAATTTAATAAAAATATCTTTATAATAGCCTGTCCCGATTATCTGGGTTAGAGTATCGGAAACATGCTGAATTACAAGCAAAAGATCGTCAATAGGTTTAATCAGAACGTCTTCTGCAGTCATTTCAAGTTGTCTGCCTGCAGGAGTGTCTAATGCTGTTGTCATGTCTCTATACATTTGTTTAAGCTTTGTTTTAAGTGCCTCAGTTCTTTCTTTTAATGCTTTCATCTCAGATGATGCCGTATGAAAAGCCATATCATCAAGGACTATATCTTGTTTTAATCCCAATATTATTCACCTCCGGACTTCGCTTCTTTAATCTTTTCCATCAATGAATCCCTTACTTCCTTTGTTAAAAGGCCGCAAAGCTGTTCGGCTTCATCATACCGCCCAATGTCAATATAGCATTGGACGCGGAAAGTAACAGCCGTTAAATCCGTTGGATCTTTAATCATGGCGTTTCTAAAGAATTTGATTACCTCTTCATACTTTGACGTAAAATCGGGCAACCTAAGTTCCTTCATCGCATTCGCTTCAGCATATTTGCCCATGTAAATACTATATGTATTTTCACTGGTTTGCAATTTCCTGGCGTATTCAATGACCTTGTTAAAATCCTTCTTTACCGTATACGCTCCAACATAAAGCCTGTTTATCTGGTCTACATTATCAGAAGAATATTCAACTTTTTCGGATTTATCGAGTTTATATACTACTGTGTCGTCCTGTACATCATTTTGCAGTTCGTCTTCGATTACAGTCAGATAATCCCTGTTACCTTCTTCATCAGGTTCAATACTCTCAACCATTTCCTCAAATCCATAATCTCCAAACCGTTCCTCTATTTTTTGCCTGTCGGCTTCAATCATATCTTCGACGTCATACTCCGTCAGGGTAACAGGTTCGAAAGTTTTTACAATTACATCAAATCCGTTGTTATAAGCCCAAACGGGATTTTGTGCCGCGTTAAGACATTCAATGGTTCTGTCGGCATCTTCAAGCTGAAGATATATCTCAGCGGCGTTAATGTAACTTTCAATTACTTCTTTTACCGTCGGTTTTACTGTTTTTAAAGCTTCTTCAATTATGCCAAGAGCAGTTTCAAAATGCTTTTTATCATTATCTATTTTATATTTTTCAAGTTCAAGAGTCATGCAGTCAAAATAGAAATCCATCGTTGGCACTGCATATTTTTGCGCCCTCTCCAGCTCCTTCTGTGCATCATCCAAACGCTTTGCCTGAACCAACAGCTTGAATGCAATCTGGTAACCGGTATACTCAGACGGAGCAACCAGTTTAATTTGATTTGCTGTCATCAGCCCATTTCTAATATCGTTTTTAATACCGTATATAATGGCTTTACGCTTAAGAATGTCAACGTCAATACCAATAAGCTGTTCTGCTTTACTCAAGTTCACAAGGGCATCATCGTATCTTCCGATATCAAAACAAAGAATACCAAGCAAGTTGTAAAGCTGAACAAAATTTTCCGGGGAGCATCCCAACTCTTCAGCCTTGGCAAGGTTTTTCAAGGCATCGGAAAATTTTTCAGCAGAAGCCAAAGCAAAACCAATGTCATAATACCTGTTGCCGTTCCTCGGATCACTTTTGACAGCCATGCTGTAGTATTCAATGGCTTCATCATAACGGTCCAATGACATGCAAGCGTTTCCGGCACATTTATATGCGTCCGGGTTATCCGGCGCCAGTAATATTGCTTGTTTCGCCAATCTCAAAGCCGTTTCGTTTTCCTGGTTTAGAAAAGCCAGATGCGAATCGGCTATTATATCTTTTACATTTACATTCATAAGTTACCTCCGCAAAGTTCTTCCTCAATAGGGTAATCTTCCGCATGCAATATATAATCCAATCAAACCAAAGAAAAAAGCAACTTTTCTAATATATAAATAAATAATATAAAATCAGACTCTATTTTTTTGCATATCTTTTGTTCTTGTCTGCTAAGATTAAACCTGGTAGGGATAGTATCAAGATTTGATGTAAAATTCATCTCCCCAAATTATTCAGCATGTATTCCGACTCTTTGTCTTATCTTTATCTCAAGTAGGATTTCACTAAATTTTATGTGTGTTTTATTTATTTTCTGTCTAAATTCTATGCAGGATGCTGAAACCTGCTGTTAAAATAAAACATTTTTTTCCTTTAAACGCAATTTCCCCGCTTTAAATGAAAATTCCACAAAAACTCTAATCTCAAATTTTTTGCAAAACAATCTAATTGATATGTTATATCATATCATATGTTATACTGCTTGACTCATTTTTCTTCTATAGTATTCCATGTCATATGAAGCTTGCGTTTTAACAGATGTCCATTCTTGCAAACGGGACTGTGTAGCAGTTATTCTGCTATTTATTTCATTCAATTCATTTTCAGCTTGCTTTAATCGGTTTTTTAAATCTATAATTTTAGCTTCCAACTCACTTCTTTTTGCTTTAAGGTTTGTAAATATATCATTTATTGTTCGTTTTGTATTTGACATTTCATCGCCATAGACTTCATTTAAATTTTTATTAACTACATTGCTACACTCAATCATAGCAGTATAATTAACAGCCGCTTGGCCGGTTTTACTGGAAATATCCTGAACCCTATTGTTAAAATCCGTTTCACTCTTGATTATTTCTTTTACTTTTTGAAGAGCATCTTCATGGTTTTTAATATCAGTTTTCAACTGATTGATAAGATTAATTTTTTGCTGACGCTGCTTTTTCAAATCATCTATTTGATTTTGACAACTGGTAATCTCAGAACAAGCCTCATAATATCTGCTTTTTGCTCTTTCATAAAGATAGCTGTAATCTACTGCCACCGCTATCCCCCCTTAACTGCAAAAAACTTCCCATGTTAAACGTAACATATAACTTTCCATGCAATTCAATAAAATCTTACTCTACCTATACTTGCCAATATTATATTACATTTATGACTGAAAATCAAGAATTCATTCACGACCGCAAATTTCAGCCATTAGCAATGCCATTGTGTATAATTTGCGCCGGTTCAACCACCCAAAATTCAAAATTCAAAATTTAAAATTTAAAAAAATTAATAGCAATCGTTGTCAGCAAATGATTGCGGTGTTATATCAAAACGATAATCGTTATCAACATCTATGTCTTTCGGAAACGTCATATTATAAATTTCAGCAAATGCCTTATTTTTTTGCATACTATATAGTTCCTTATTAACAGTAACCTTTTTAAGATTTTTCTTAAGAAGCGGAACCTCATAACTTAGCGTTGATGTAACAATCTCTTTAGGGAAAAATTGCCGTCAATACAGAATATTAAAATACCGTTATCAAAAGTTCCATCATTATTCCATTCATTTACTTTTAATACAATAATCAGAAATTTGTATGGTCACCAAATATCATAATCACCATACCTTCCTTGGCAAACAAGAAGTCACTTTTTGTCATTTGCTTTGAATATTTCTATTATTTCATTACAAGTCTCCAACCATTTTATAGCAGCACTTTTATCAATAGCAACAATTCCAATCGGCCTGTAATTATTTAGAAAATCATCAAAAGTTTCATATTCTTTTTCATCATCAGGATAATCGCAATTCCATTTGTAGATAGGAGATATTTCAATATATATTTTATTTTGAACATTATAAATGATAGTTTCAATACCTATATGTGTCGGAGTTGACCAAAGGCTAAAATTTCGTGATGGATCAACAAGGCTTTGAGCATCAGTTGTCCACAATTTATTTACATAAATATTATAGTAATACCCAATCCCTTTATTTATATATTCGTTTTGAATCTGCAACTCAAAATTCAACGCTTTTTTCAGCTGATTTTTCAACGATGTTATCGCTTCTGTTGCAAAATCATCAACATATAAATCATATTCTATTTGTTCTTTTATATATTCTATTGACACAATATCAAATGGCTTTATATCCTCTTTTTTACATGGCAAATATATTCTTATGGATTGTATTTTGGAAATCTCCAAGTCAATTAAATGCATATTTTATCAGCTTCCCTCAGGCATAATCGGATGAGCTCCGTAAACCGAATCATGTATAGGTCATACCGGTTAAAACTTGTATGACCTATACAGATAACTTGTAATTATAATACGCCCATGTCCTTTAACATCTGAACTAATGAATTATAGAAATACTCGCATGCTTCACTTTCCGTTTCAAATATTTTTAATCCGGTCTTCTGAGCCCGTTCACTGTAATAAACTTCCCATCTATCCCCATTTTGATTGAGGCAATATGCTTCATTCGGCAAACCGCCGTCCAAAGAGTATGTATCTTTAGGTATATTGCTATCGGTCAACATTTTCCTTAAATCATTTTTATTCATCTTATGATCACCCTTTTTAGTATTCCTGCTTCCAACATTTCCTTAATTGACTGACTAAATTCATATTGTATTCCTCCACCGGGCTTGTCAAACCATGGTGCTATTTTGCCGCTTAGTGCTTCAACCGGCTTGACAACTTCATAGACATTATATGGTTTAGTTTCCGTTCCCGGTGCTAAAGAACGACAGTCATACGGCGTTCCCACAGGCGAAGCAAATGTACCTCCTTCATAGCCATACCTATCGATTCGCGTTCCCGGCTCCAACGTTACTTTCACCGGTTCACCGTCGAAGCCTCTATTTGGAGGCCATATTATATTTCCTTCTTCATCAACCCATTTATTAATCTTATTCGAACCATCATTATATTTTACATTATGAACCAGTACACCATTACAGCCAACATGATAAGTGTGAAAATCATCAACTTGAAAGTTGTAAACTTTGACAGGTTCATCTGTAATTTTAATTTTTTTGTCTTCCACCACCAAAACATTGCCTTTTGAATCTAGCAGCTTATCTCCTACTTGCAATTCTTTAGCTTCAACAAAACCTACATCTTTTGCATAAAACAGATGTTCAAAGGTTGTCTTGATTACATCTCCATTGATTGTCAAATGTAAAAGCTCCGTTGTCTCTCTCACATATGTCTCAAGCACCGTCTTTTCCGCTACTTCAAAAGTTTCAGGATTCGTCGCAATTACCTTGTCTCCTGCCTTGATATTCTCTATCGCAACCAAACCTGCCGCAGTTAATATCAGCGTGCCCGCAACAAAGCACTTCATTGTCGATGCCGCCCCGGCAGTGAAAACAGCCAGCGCGTTTACAGCAATCTGGAATCCGTTGTAAAGCGCGTTGGAATGCAGCTTCTGGTTAAATTCAACCAATGCGTTGGATGGATCAAACAACGATATTCCCATAGCCAGCATGTAAAATCCATCCATACCGAACGATAGTGCTGCAGTCACTTTTGACGTAACATTTATAGCTTTCCCCAGTGTGCTCATGCATTGGATGCCTTTACCTACTGCAGCTCCCAAAGCACCCAATCCGGCACATGCAGCTCCCGTTACCGCTCCGGAAATTGCTCCGCTTAAAGCGCCGTCCGCAAATCCTTCCAGGAACGAGCCTCCATTTATCGCAGAGACTATTCCTCCGACTGCTCCTCCTATCAATCCTCCAGCCAATGCTCCCCAGAATGCTCCTGCCAGTATGACTCCCAATATACCGCCTGTCAAAGCCACTGCTATTCCCAATCCTGCAATAACATCCAGTAACGACTACAGAACACATATTGTTTGCAGAAATACCCTATGGTATCTTCAATGCTCTCAAGTTCCAAGGTTTTCCTTTTATAAACCCTGAAAAACTCAAGAAAAGTATAGGCCATAAAGCCCATACTTCAGACAGGCTTTATTGAAGTTGATGATTCAACCTGGTTTTGTCAAACTCTAATGAGTTTTTATCGTACCGATAGCTCACTTCAATATTCCATCAGTTCTGGTAAAATTACACGACTGAATTTTATTCTTCCAATGGTATGATGCCTTTTATTAAATGCTTGAAACATCAATTTCCCTGACGTATACCAAATATCTACAAGTCAGTACATAATTTCTGCAACTGGCATGAATTCATCAATTGGCTGCATTGTTTGCTCCTGCTTATTCTTAAAAAGCTTCTTGACTTTTTTGTCAAAGAACTGTTTTCTAAGATAAAGTTTAAAGTTAAGTGGTAAGGAGCATTCAGAGATTTTATAACGGGAAGTAACTACACAATGGGACCACATAGTCTTACCACTACTGTGAGAATGATAATACTCGACGTCCTCGATTTTCTCAGTAGAATTATTTCTTTACTTAAAAAGTCATCCACTATGAGAAAACCTGCAGTTTCCGCAGAATACATTCTCACAAACAGTTTTAAGAGAATGACGTAAGCCTTGAATAGGCATTTAGAAATATTTTTGTTTCCTTTTCTGGTGGTTAGTATGCCTGACACCATTATTAGCCATATGGTTCTCCAAAGTTTTAGAAACTGGCAACTTTAGCATATTTATATAATTTATTACCTCCTGGCTTTGTTCTATTGTTCTATTATTATATCAGGCATAAGTTTGACCTCCGTGGAAATAGTTTTTTATCTGTAAATTTAAAACTAGCACATTTGGTCTACTCATGCTTTAAGTTTGCCATTTGTTGGTAGTACAATTTGTTACTTTTCAGTTCACAAGACTAATTATTACATGGTCTTTTAAATCACTTGCTATTTAATGTATAACGCTTTGTTAATATCTTTCAATTGAAAAAATATACCTTCTTCATTATACAAAGCTAAAGTGCCAAATTGCTGCGATATTTTTTCACAGAAATCCTTAGCCAAGAGAGAACTTCCGTCTTCACTGCTAATTTCTATAGCTATTTCTGTTTTGGCATCCTGAATTATATTATTTAGTTCAAATAATTCTTCATTATCAAGATTAAAACTTTCCCCGCGGTAATATAACCATATTGTAGAATCACCTGATTCTAAAACGCCTTGTTCTAAATTCCCTATGCTCTGTTTATATCCTCCCATATGTATTAAAAAATCGAAAAAATTTTCTTTTGATATTTTTTCTTTTAGAAATATTGAGATAATCGAAGACATTAATGGATACCCCCTGTTAATTGGTTAATTATTTCTTATAAATTTCAATAACTCATCCAAACTTTGAATAACTTTCACTCCAACAGCCTCAATACCCGGAATTTTTGTAGGTTTTAAATTAGGTGCAAACAAAATGACACCTTTATTATTTGGATTCATAGCAGAATCAAAATATTTTGCAAACTCACCAGGAACCTTAGAAGACTTTCCAGTAGTAACTTCGATTATGTACTTTGAGGTTTCAACATCAATTTCACCATATCTGCCGGAGGGTAAGTCAATCCTCTTTTGAAAACTCACAACATCATTTCCCAACTCTTTAACAACTTCGCCTTCTAGTCTCTTTCCAAGTTCAGGCGATTTTAATGCTTTTTCAATCTTTTTCTCTATTTGGGGCTCCAGCGCTTTATTTGTTCCCTTACCATAGTTGCTTGCATTTGCATTATGAACCAATATACCGTTATTACCAACATGATAAGTATAAAAATCATCTACGTGAAAGTTATAAACCTTAACAGGTTCATCTGTTGTCTCAAGCTTTTTCTCTTCTACCACCAAAACATTGCCTCTTGAATCAACTAACTTATCCCCTATCTGCAGTTTTCCCGCTTCAACAAAACCCACATCTTTTACATAAAACGGATGCTCAAAGGTTGTCTTGATTACCTCTCCATTGATTGTCAAATGCAAAAGCTCCGTCGTCTCTCAAATCCAGGCTTGATGCTGTCAGCATTCCGTTAATAAAATACAAGTTCACCACTTCACTGTCAATCCAAACCATTCCCAACATAAACTATTCCATTCTTTTGCAAGTTATATTAATGCAAAATATTTTTTTCATGTTCTCAGTTTGGCAAGATATCTATAAATAAAGTTATACACCATCCAAATCCTACACTCTTCATGTTGATATCTTTAGCTTTTTTATGCTGTTAACTCAGACTTAAAATCAATTACTGATTTTTTAAGCCGGCATTCAATTATTTTGCCACTATAACAATGTTATTGTTTCCATTCAACCGCTTCCTCTTTTTTATCATATTAACATTGATTATATT
>NZ_BAVR01000085.1 GCF_000521465.1 Acetivibrio straminisolvens JCM 21531 | reverse complement strand
CAAATTAAAGTGTATTTTTTAAATTTACTTTCAAGTTCCTCGACAAGCTGTTCAAGATTTTTAGCCGATTCTTTGATTTCCTCAATGCATCTTAATTCGTGCTCTGTGGTAGCGGCTATCTGTTGGCTTGCAGCAGCGGTTTCCTCCGATACGGAAGAAATGTTTTCTATGGCAGCGGTAACTTGAGTTTTATCCGTTTGCATTTTGGTTATAGCTTGGTTTACTTCATTTATCTTGGATACTATATAGGTTATGGCATTGGCTATGTTGTTAAAAGCATTGTCGGTTTTGTTAACCGCTCCGTTTTGTTCATGGGAAACTTTTCTCATTATTTCCATGGATTCAATCGCAAGCTGTGATTCTTCGTGGATACTCTGCATCAAAAGGTTTATTTCTTCGGTTGATTTTCTGCTCTGATCCGCAAGCTTTCTTACTTCTTCTGCAACAACTGCGAATCCTTTTCCGGCTTCACCGGCTCTGGCAGCTTCTATAGCGGCATTTAGCGCCAAGAGGTTTGTTTGCTCGGCGATATTTTCGATGGACTCTACAAACAGTCCAATATCTTTAATTGTATTTGTCAGCTTTTCAACCACTGAGAATATCTTTTCTGCCGTATCATAGTTTTCCTTTGATTTATCGCGGAGTATGCTTACCGAATCCAGACCGATATTGTTGAGCTCATTTATCTTGCTGGTCTCTTCGGTGATTTGGTTGTAGCTTTCATACACGAAGTTTATCTGTTCCGAGAGCTTGTCTACCATTTCCACACCTTGCTGAGCCTGCTCGGCTTGGTCGGATGCACCGTTTGCTATATCGTCCATGGTTTTTGATATCTCATCCATGGCCGTTGAAGCTTGCTGGGCAGTTGTGCTGACTGACTTTGTGGCTTCGATTATAGATTTGGACAAATTATGGAAGTCCACAATCAGTGACTTTATATCCGCCAGCAGTTCATTGACAACCACTACAGAGGGACGCAGCATTGCAAGTTTTTCAGGGTCGATGGTTTTTGAAAAATTGCCCTCTCTGATGCTTTTTATTTCCTTCTCAAATTCCTTGACCACTTTTTTGGATAGGAAAGAGGTGTTTATGTACATTACAAAAAGAACAATAATGTTTGTTATGAAGACTGCGAAAAAGACTTGCCATTTGCCCAGCCATAGCCCCGATATTACACTTAATCCGACAACTAGGGCTAACAGAATCAGGGGAATCAACAACTTATTGCCAAGAAAATTGGATTTTTTCATAACGTTCCCTCCAGCATAGAATACGAGAATTGAAATAGGTTTAGACATGCATAATATATTATTTCGATATTGATTATAAAAATCCTTCTCTAAAAAATTTATTTGTACTATAATTATATTGTTAAAATTATAACTTTTGCGGGAAATTTTACATTGACATGAATTGTCGGATTGTATACAATTATACTAAAATACAAACGTGTAAAGATGCAATAAAGGTTGCATTAATATGATCTACATAAAATTATCTACATAAAATTATGTAATAAATTTGGGTTAAGGGGGTAAACAATGATAGAGTTTAGCAAAAAAACCAATACATTAGTGCAGGTTCAATATAAATATTCGCTCCAAGATGTTTCGGAGCCAAACCTGTATAGGGATATTTTCAATTATGATGAAATACCCAAGTGTGCATTCAATCATAGAAAGGTACCCATGTTTCCTGCGGACGAGATATGGATAACGGATACCACATTCAGGGACGGGCAGCAATCAAGGGCACCTTATACCGTGGACCAGATTTTACATCTCTTTGATCTTTTGCACAAGCTGGGCGGACCTAAGGGTATCATCAGACAGTGTGAGTTTTTCCTATACAGTGACAGAGATAAAGAAGCTGTTTATAAATGTATGGAGAGAGGATATGAGTATCCTGAGGTTACAAGCTGGATAAGGGCTACAAAGAACGATTTCCAATTGGCAAAGGATATGGGAATGAAGGAGAGCGGTATTCTTGTAAGCTGCTCCGACTATCATATATTTAAAAAGCTCAACATGACAAGAAAACAAGCCTTAGAGCACTATATGAGCATAATAAAGAGCGCTATAGAAGTAGGAATAAGGCCTAGATGTCACTTTGAAGACATTACGAGAGCGGATTTCTACGGCTTTGTTGTGCCTTTTGCTTTAGAGCTTAAAAAGCTTATGGAAGAAAGCAAAGTGCCGATTAAGATTCGAGCCTGCGATACACTGGGTTATGGAGTTTCATATCCGGGTGCCGCACTGCCGAGAAGTGTTCCGGGAATAATTTACGGACTCAGGCACCATGCAGGCTTCCCAAGCGAACTTATAGAATGGCATGGTCATAATGACTTCTACAAGGCTGTATGCAATTCGGCGACTGCATGGCTGTACGGTGCTTCTTCCGTAAACTGCTCGCTTCTCGGTATAGGTGAGAGGACAGGAAATACGCCTCTTGAAGCAATGGTTATCGAGTATGCACAGCTTCGGGGAACTACAGACGGCATGGATACAACTGTAATAACCGAAATTGCGGAATATTATGAAAAAGAGCTGGGTTATCAAATACCTCCGAGGACTCCTTTTGTGGGAAGACACTTCAACGTTACCCAGGCGGGAATACATGCCGACGGCCTCTTGAAAAATGAGGAGATATACAATATATTTGATACGGCAAAACTCTTAAACAGACCTGTGGGCGTTGCAATAAACCAGACTTCCGGTCTTGCAGGAATTGCCCATTGGATAAACAGCCATTTTGGACTTGAAGGCGCCAAAAGAATTGACAAAAAGGATGAAAGAGTAGTAAAAATTAAAGAGTGGGTGGACGAACAGTATAAAACCGGACGTGTAACCGCCATAGGCGACAATGAGCTTGAAGAAGTCATAAGAAAATTTGCGCCGGAAATATTTGATCTGGCACTTTAAAATACAAAAATAATGAGGGGGAATTGTGAGTGGGTTTGAATTTAGCACAGAAAATAATAAAAGAACATTTGATAAGCGGGGAGATGAAGCCCGGAAGTGAGATATCTATAAGGATAGACCAGACTTTGACCCAAGACTCTACCGGAACAATGGCATATCTGCAGTTTGAGGCTATGGGAATTCCGAGGGTAAAGACCAAAAAGTCTGTTGCATATATTGACCACAACACATTGCAGGCAGGTTTTGAAAATGCCGATGACCATAAATACATTCAGACAGTTGCTTCAAAACACGGAGTATATTTCTCAAGACCGGGTAACGGAATATGCCACCAGGTGCACTTAGAGAGATTCGGTGTGCCGGGAATGACTCTTTTAGGTTCCGACAGCCATACTCCTACCGGTGGAGGAATAGGTATGCTTGCTATAGGAGCAGGCGGTCTTGACGTGGCAGTGGCAATGGGCGGAGGCCCATACTACATGATGATGCCGAAAGTGTGCAGAGTCGTTTTAAAGGGAGCTTTAAAACCATGGGTTACTGCCAAGGATATAATTCTTGAGGTATTAAGAAGACTTTCGGTAAAAGGAGGAGTGGGCAAGATTATCGAGTATGCCGGAGACGGTATAAAGAGCCTTACTGTTCCTGAAAGAGCTACTATTACCAATATGGGAGCGGAGCTTGGTGCAACCACTTCGATTTTCCCAAGTGACGAGGTTACAAAGGAATTCTTAAAAGCTCAGGGAAGAGAAAATGACTGGGTTGAGTTAAAGCCCGATGAAGATGCTCAATATGACGAAGAGATTGTTATTGATCTTGACGAGCTTGAACCTCTTGCAGCACAGCCCCACAGCCCGGATAATGTTGCAAAGGTTAAGGATATAGGAAAGATAAAAGTTGATCAGGTGGCAATCGGAAGCTGTACCAACTCTTCATACATGGATATGATGAAGGTGGCAGCAATACTTAAAGGAAAGAAAGTTCACCCTGATGTCAGCCTTGTTATTGCACCGGGCTCCAAACAGGTGCTTACAATGCTTGCTCAAAATGGTGCATTGGCCGACATGGTTTCGGCAGGAGCAAGAATATTGGAGAGTGCTTGCGGACCGTGTATAGGAATGGGACAGGCACCGGCAACCGATGCCGTTTCTTTGAGAACCTTTAACAGAAACTTTGAAGGAAGAAGCGGTACAAAGTCTGCCAAAGTTTATTTGGTAAGCCCTGAGATAGCTGCAGCAAGCGCAATAACCGGAGTTTTAACTGATCCTAGAGAATTGGGCGAAGCACCGAAAATCGACATGCCCGAAAAGTTTGTTATTGATGACAGTATGGTTTTGGCACCTGCACCTGAAGGAGCAGATGTTGAAGTGGTAAGAGGACCTAACATTAAGCCTTTCCCTGTGAACAAGGCATTGGAAGATAAAGTATCGGGCAAAGCTTTGATAAAAGTTGAGGACAATATCACAACAGACCATATTATGCCTTCAAATGCAAAGCTTTTGCCTTTCAGGTCAAATGTACCGTACCTTGCAGAATTCTGCCTTACACCTTGTGATCCGGATTTCCCGAAGAGAGCAAAGGAAAACGGCGGAGGATTTATTATCGGCGGTTCAAACTACGGACAGGGCTCAAGCCGTGAGCATGCTGCATTGGCTCCCCTTCAATTGGGAATAAAAGGAGTTATAGCAAAATCCTTTGCGAGAATTCACATGGCGAACCTCATTAACTCGGGAATTATACCTATGACCTTTGAAAATGAGGCCGACTATGATGATATAGACATGAATGACGAGCTTGTGATTGAGAATGCGAAAGAGCAGATTAAAAACGGCAGCAGTATTGTAGTGAAAAATATAACTAAAGGAAAAGATATTAAAGTAAATGTTTCATTGTCTCAAAGACAGGTGGAAATGATTCTTGCTGGCGGTCTTTTAAATTATACCAGACAGCAAAATCAGTAAGAATAAGGTTTTATGAAGAAACTGCGCTCTGCAAAGGGGGAGAGCAAAAGTGGCAAGAATTGAACACGATGAAGGTGAAAGCTATTCGCGTTCACTAAGGGAAAAGGTATTTTATCATATTCAAAATGATATATTGAACGGAGTTTATCAACCGGGGGACAGTCTTACCGAAAAAAAGCTTTGCGATGAGCTTGGAGTAAGTAGGACTCCTGTGAGAGAAGCAATAAGACAGCTTGAATTGGTAGAACTTGTTCGCTCTATCCCCAACAAGGGTGTGATTGTAACAGGAATATCTGCTAAAGATATTGAAGAAATATATGTTATAAGGATGATGATAGAAGGGCTTGCTTCAAGGTGGGCGGCGGAAAATATAACCCCGGAGGAAGCGGCGGAGCTTAAAGAGGCATTGGACCTGGAAGAATTTTATACGATTAAGAATGATACCGAGCATTTGCTGAAGCTTGATTCAAGGTTTCACGATATTCTGTTTAGGGCCAGCAAGAGCAAACCTCTAATTCATATATTAAGCACGTTCCACCACCACGTTCAAAGAGCCAGAAATGCATCTTTCGGGTCTCCGGGCAGAGCCAAAAAGGTTCTGGAGGAACATAAGGCAATATACGAAGCAGTAGTATCGGGAGACGCCGATAGGGCGGAAAAAGTGACAAAAGAACACGTAAGAAACGCCAGTATTATGTTTAAACGTGTATTTAAGGGTTAAAAAGATGAGGTCAGGCTTGATGAGTTCACATTTTAGGGTGTGGATTTGTCAAGCCTGAACCTTGTAAAAAGGAGTTGTGAAATGAAGCTTCCTGAAGAATTTCTAAGAAAAATGGAAGGACTTTTTGGTGCCGAAGAATATGAGGAATTCTTAAAATCCTATGATATGCCGAGGTTTTACGGGCTTCGAGTAAATACGCTTAAAGTGGGAGTGGAGGAGTTTAAAAAGCTTTCACCCTTTGAGCTTGAGCCCATACCGTGGACAAAAGACGGTTTTTACTATCGTGAAGGCGATAATCCCGGAAAGCATCCGTATTATCACGCCGGACTTTACTATATTCAAGAGCCAGCGCTATGCTTCCGGGAGCAGTCATGAATGCAGAGCCGGGGATTATGTACTGGACCTTTGTGCCGCTCCCGGGGGAAAAACGGTGCAAATGGCAGCAGGCATGAAGGGAAAAGGACTTCTTGTGGCCAATGACATAAACTCGGATAGGGTAAAAGCTCTGGTGAAAAACATTGAGCTTTGCGGTATAACCAATGCCATAGTAACCAATGAGAGTCCGGACAAGCTGGCAAAAAAGTTTTGCGGATTTTTCGATAGGATACTTGTTGATGCTCCGTGCTCAGGAGAAGGAATGTTTAGAAAAGATGAAGATGCGGCAAAGAGCTGGGGTAAATTCAAATGCGACAAATGCTGTTCCATGCAGCGGGAAATTCTCGACAGCGTGGATGAGATGTTGAAGCCGGGAGGATATTTAGTTTATTCTACATGTACTTTTTCTCCCGAGGAAAACGAAGGAATGATTTCCGAATTTCTAGACAAGCATAAAAACTATGATGTATTGGAAATACCTAAAGCATATGGTATAGATAATGGCCGTCCCGAATGGTGGGACAACAACAAAGAACTTTTGAAAACCGCCAGAGTCTGGCCTCACAAGGTAAAAGGAGAGGGACACTTTGTTGCTCTTCTTAGGAAAAAGGGTGACAGAAGCACAAATGAAAAAGGGCATGTAAAAAATAAGGACTCCAATGTCAACAAGCTTATGGAGCCGTTTTATAAATTTGTTGAGGAAAATTTAAACATAAATATAGAGGGTTTTTTCGCCGTTAAGGGGAACAATTTATACTGTCTTCCTGAAGAACCCCCGGATCTTTCCGGTATTAAAGTTGCGAAATTCGGCTGGTACTTGGGAGAAATATTAAAGGGGAGGTTTGAGCCATCCCATTCTTTTGCGCTTTCGTTAAAAAAGGAAGATATTAAGAATACAGTAAACTTCGGTGCAGATTCTATTGATGTGTCAAAATACCTAAAGGGCGAGACCCTGATGCTTGAAGGAGACCCGGGATATACCGGGGTTTTGGTTGACGGATACACGCTAGGCTGGGCAAAGCAGACCGGGATATGCTAAAGAACCTGTATCCGAAGGGATGGAGAAAAATGCAATAACAATATAGTCAATGTTGTGATCATCTAAAATCATGTATTAAACGGGAGTAGGTGGAGCATTGAAAGATACACAGAGGGTGGACAAGATACTGTCAAATTTCGGATTTGGCAGCAGAAAGGAAATAAAGCAACTGGTAAAAAATGGAGCGGTAAAAGTTGACGGAGTTGTAATAAAAGACAGCTCAATTCATGTCAATCCAAAAGAAAGTGTTATAGAAGTGGCCGGAGAAATACTTAGGTACCGGGAGTTTATTTATATAATGATGAATAAGCCGCAGGGAGTCATATCCGCAACTTATGACAACAGGCTAAGGACGGTAATTGATATTCTGCCGGACGAATACAAATGCTTTCACCTATTTCCGGTGGGAAGACTGGATATTGACACCGAGGGACTTCTTCTATTGACCAATGACGGGCAGCTGGCCCACGAACTGCTTTCGCCCAAAAAGCATGTACCCAAAAGGTACTATGCTCTCATTGAGGGAAATGTTACGGAAAAAGATGCGCATGCCTTTAAAGAGGGTGTTGTGTTGGACGATGGGTATAAGACTCTTCCTTCCGAACTTTTTATACTGAAGCCGGGTAATTACTCTGAGGTGGAAGTAGTGATTTATGAAGGTAAATTTCACCAAATTAAGAGGATGTTTGAGGCTGTTGGGAAAAAGGTAAAGTATTTAAAAAGAATTGAGATGGGAAAACTAAAGCTGGATGACAACCTCAAAACCGGCGAAGTGAGGGAGCTTACTGAAGAAGAAGCCAAGCTTATCAAAGCAGTTCAAACAGCAAACTGAAGAATCTATTTTTAGGTGGTATGAAAGGATGAATAGGCAAAGTTTAAATAAACTGTCTTTGTTTTTAACCGGTATAGAGCAGAGACTCATTGATAACTGGGAGTTTTTCAAAAGCATAACTGCAATCTACAAGTCCGGAACCAGGGAATTTCCTGCAAAAGTCTGGCAGGATGACGCCAAACTGAAAATGAATTTTAACGGAAATACCGAGACACTGGAATCAAATTGGCTTTCGGCAAGGATAGTAAAGATTGCGCAAAACTACGACAGTGTCGTCATTAACTATGAAGAGAGAGGTACAAAAATCATTATCGAGGCCGACGACAAAAACGTCAGGATGAAGACCCAGGATGCAAAGGAACAGAAAGAGGCAATAAAGATCCATAATGAAGCTCCCAAGATTTCAAACCGGGACTATTATATCAAAGTGGGACAGGCCTACGAGCTCCTACGGGAAATCGGAATATTGAGCAGCAACGGAAAAATAAAGAATGACATGATAAGAAAGTACAACCAGATAGATCACTTTGTAGAGCTCATCGATGATATGCTGAGGGAGTCTTTCGAAGAGAATGAATCGCTGACCATTTTGGACTGCGGATGCGGCAAATCCTATCTCACTTTTGTATTGAACTATTACATAAGGGAAGTATTGAAAAAGTCCTGCCGTTTCATAGGGTTGGACTACTCAAATACGGTGATTGAAGCATCCAAAAGGATTGC
Organism: Acetivibrio straminisolvens JCM 21531; assembly: GCF_000521465.1. Classification (GTDB taxonomy): domain Bacteria; phylum Bacillota; class Clostridia; order Acetivibrionales; family Acetivibrionaceae; genus Hungateiclostridium; species Hungateiclostridium straminisolvens. The sequence goes on along the minus strand of NZ_BAVR01000085.1, from coordinate 4,524 downwards.
CCAAAATCTCGGCTATCGAAATATGGAGTTTAGAGTGACGGATATAAGAAATTATCAGGCATCGGAAAAGATACATATGGTTATCAGCCTACATGCCTGCAATACGGCAACGGATGAAGCCATAGCTCTGGCTGTAAACAATAATGTAAAATCCATGGTCATGGTGCCGTGCTGTCAGCAAGAAATTTTAAAACAGTATTCATATCCGCCTTTTGAGCAGATAATAAAACACGGCATTTTAAAGGCAAGAATGGCAGATGTTATTACCGACGGGATAAGGGCACTGATTTTGGAGGCTTTGGGCTATAAAGTTTCCATTGTGGAGTACATATCGCCGACAGAGACGCCGAAAAATCTTATGCTGAGGGCAATTAAGACTCAGGCTCCCGACAGCAGGCGCTTGCGGAATATAAAAAATTGAAGGAAATGCTGGGAATAAATCCAACGCTTGAAAAATTGATTTATTTAAAATAAAAATAATGAATTAAACATAAGCAATATACATATATTAATAATTGGGGGCAGTGTGTTTTTATTTTGCTTGAATTGGTTGACGTGCAAAGCTTTTTTTAATAAAATAAACTTAAAATTGTAAAAATAAATAAAGATTGGAGATCTGCGCATTGCCTGTTAATTTGCAGTTCTTTTCGATGCAAAGGGTAATAATTTGAGTAATATACTGTAAAATACTAAAGTATTTTAGAAAAAAGCCGAATATAAAAATGTAAGTTGCAATTTTGCCATAAAATATAAAAGTAAGTTTCATAATAACATAGATGAAGACTATGCAGACGATAAAATTTTAGGGGAAACATAAAATTACTAAAATCTAAACGAAGAGGTGAATTATATGGCTAGGACAAAGCAGGTGTACGCAGATAATGGCGTTGAGATTTCCAAGACCACAATAGGTGTTGGAGATGAGGTAACTCTTTATTACAAAGGGCTTTTGGCACAGAGCGGAGCAGAGGCTGTATTTGCACATATCGGATACGGAGAAAACTGGGAAGACAAGACGTTTATACCTATGGAGAGGGAAAACGATGTCTTCAAAGCCACTATCAGAATTGATCACGCCGACGACCTTAACATAGCATTTAAGGACAATGGAGACAATTGGGACAACAATTCCTGGGCGAATTATTCCTTCAAAGTTTCCAAAAAAGCAAAGCCTGCAAAGGTAGTTGGCAATGAAGAAAAAACCGAAAAGAAGGCAAGCACTAAGTCAACAAAGTCAAGTGAGACAAAGTCTGCGGCATCGAAGAAAAGTACTTCAACAAAGTCGGCATCGGCGAAAAAGACCACTTCCGGCAAAACTAAAAAATCTTCAACTAAAAAATAGTGAGATTAATATAATTAATTGGCATTGCCAGACAAAGTAAAGCTGCAATAAAGGATAAAAGGAGGCTTAAGGGCCTCTTTTTGCGTAAAACACAACACAAAATATCCGGATTAATTGCCTCAAACAAAAAAACTTATTATTGAAGACAAATTGAGTTAATTGCATTAAATGCCCGAACAAAACATTTGACAAGCTGACCTTATAGTATTAATATTAACTTAAGATTGGTTCATATTAGGAATTTAGTCTTATGGTGTTGTACAAATCACATTTCTTGTAACAGGTGTTTTCGATTATCGATTATTTGTAAAAGTATTTAAGACGGATAATATTTGACTTAGTGATATTAGTGATATGCTGTTCTAAGCTATGGTTTTTACAAAGGAGGATTTGGTCTTGTTTGGCGTTATGATTGTCGACGATGATCCAAAAACACGAGAATGGTTTGAAGTTGAAATAGAATGGGGAAAGCTGGGTTTTGATCTCGTTTGCTCGGCTAAAGACGGAATTGATGCGTTGAATAAGTTAAATCAGTATAACAAGCTGGATCTTATAATTTCTGATATAGATATACCTAAAATGAGCGGTATAGAGTTGCTTAATTCAATAAAGGAATACAACTTATCTTCCATGATTGTTCTTTTAAGTGATGCGGACAATATGGCTCATGTTAAGCGAGGTATGCTTTTGGGGGCATATGATTACATATTAAAGCCAATGGACAAAGATAAAGTGGTCGATGTCCTGAAAAAGGCACACGAAGAACTTATGAATATAAAAATTGAGGAAGAAAAAAATAGAAATCTCAAGAAAAGGCTGGAGATTAATCTTTCCCTTTCAAGAGAAAAAATTTTGCAGGATTTGCTGAGGGGTAAAGAATTTCCTTTTCAAGAGCTGGATTATATTGAAAATGAATACAATATCAGCCTTCATAGAGGTATGGTACAAGTGGGTATCATAGAAGTCGGCAACTTTGACGCCGATTCCAGAGAACTTATTAAAAGCGGAAGATTTGACAGTTTGATTAAGGAAGTCGGAAAAATAATCTCGGATATTTTAGCAGAATTTCCTGAGTTAAAATGCAATATGGTGGAAATGGATATAGGCTTGATTGGTGTTATCCTCCAGCCGGTTTTTCAAAAAGAGCTTCAGGACTTTGAAGACATGACCGCGGACTTTTTTGAAAGGGTATTGAAGGAAATAAAACAAGATGCCAATATGCGGGCAACCATCGGCATTGGCGGAGCATATGCGAGCCTTAGGGATGTTAGCCTAAGTTATATGGGGGCAAAAGCAGCTCTTCGCCACAAGTACATTTTGGGCGGTAACAGAGTCATTCATATAAAGACCGACTACAACGAAAAGCAAAACCTCCTGTACCTGCCGAAAGGGAAAAAATGCTCGTAGAGTATATAATGGCGGGAGATGACAGTGCTTTAAAGCTTGCAGAGAACATATTTGACGACATTGCTATAGGGACGGGGGATAATCTGAAAAGAATAGCTTTTGCTGCCAGTCAGTTGGTTTTCAATATATCCAATTTTATTGATATGCAGTATGATTTTATCAACAAACTGTATGATTTTGGAAAATTCAACAATGTTGATTTTTCCAATTTCTCATCCAAGGATGAAATAAAAGAGTTTTTTATGACTTTTGTTACCGAGCTTTTAAACGTAGTCAAAGAGTATAAGCCCGCTCAAAGCAACAGTTTGATAAAGAAGGCATGTGAGTATGTTTTAAGTCATATTGACCAGGAAATAACTCTTATGACAATAGCAGATTATTTAAGCATCAGTAAAAATTACTTCTGCTCTCTGTTTAAGCAGGAAACGGGATACAACTTTTTGGAATACGTCACAAAAGTAAAAATGGAGTGGGCGAAAAAGCTTTTAAGGGAAGGCAACTATAAAACTTATGAAGTAAGCGAAATGCTTGGCTACAGGGAAGCAAGCTATTTTAGCAGACTGTTTAGAAAGTATACCAAGTTAAGTCCTGCAGAATATAAAAAAAGTTTTGATGAGCAAAATTAAAAAATTTTAAAACCTGGCGAAAGGCTCTACAATCACGCCAAAAGCTGGATTACAGGAATTAGACTTGTGAACCATGGAAATTTACTATATAATTTATACATAAAAGTACAAATAAATTTTGCTATGGTGCATAAGGATAATATTGTAGGAAGGTTTGGTGATGATGGAAAATAATGCCAGTGTAAGCAAAAAGCCTGTCGTTAAGGTGTATATCATTTTGCTATTGGCAGGTATACTTGTTCTATCTGCTCTATTAGCGGCTTTGATTGCATATCAAACTGGGCTGATATATGGAGATTTTTCAAAACTTGCCACGGTAAACGGTGAGCCCGTCTATGTCAGGGAATATAAGATGAAGCTTAAGAGTAATACCACAGAAGTGCTGAATTATTCCAATCAGAATTATGGAGCCGAAGCAAAAGATAGCTTCCGGGTCAACAGCTATATTAGTGAAGTACCGGTTGAGGTGGCAAGAAAGAAGGCACTGGATGATATTGTAGAAGTAAAGGTTCAACAAATACTTGCAAAGGAAAAAGGAATTATTGAGAGTACTGATTATAAAGAGTTTTTAAAAGAGTTGGAAAATGAAAACCGGCAGAGAAAAGATGCGTTAAAACACAACAAGATAGTATACGGGCCGATAATTATGGGGAAATTGAATATTTCAAGTATTCTTTTGACAATATGGTTTCAAAGCTTAAGGAAAATCTAAAGGAAAATGAACTTTCAATACCGGAAGATAGGCTTAAGGAAATGTACAGTTTACTCAAGGAGACAAGGTTTAAGCTTCCGGACAATATAAAGATTCAGGCAATAAATATCACTTTTGCAGATGAAAAAGGGGTCATTAATGATGACCTGAAGAATAAAGCAAGGATTAGAATTCTAGAGGCCAAAAAGAAAATCGACAGCGGAGAGCCTTTTGAAAAAGTGGCATTGGAGTATAATCCGAAAGGTGGAGTGTTTGAGTATACTTTTACAAAAGAAAAACAAATGGCAAAGGATGTTTCCTACCCTGAGCTTTTGAATGAGGCGTTGAAATTGGAGCAGGGGCAGGTAAGCGAAGTAATAGAGAGAGGTACCGATTTTGTTTTGATATTATGCAAGGAGAAAAAAAGTACGGGTTATCTCCCTTACAAAGATGCAAAA
>NZ_BAVR01000086.1 GCF_000521465.1 Acetivibrio straminisolvens JCM 21531 | reverse complement strand
CATCACAGGGGACCGGGAAATTGCTCCTTCAGAGCTTAGGGAGCATTTAACGAAAAGTCTTCCGGAATACATGGTTCCGTCTTACTTCATAAGGCTTGATAAAATGCCTCTGTCACCCAACGGAAAAATTGACAGAAAGGCACTTCCCATACCTTCGGGCAGTATAAACACCGGAGCAGAATACGTGGAGCCGACGAGTTTAATTGAAAAGAAACTGGCTCAAATTTGGCAGGAGGTATTAAGATGTGAAAAAGTAGGAGTCAACGACAACTTCTTTGACCTGGGGGGTAACTCACTGTTATTGATCCGAATGCATTCAAAGCTGGACGCATTATACCCCGGTAAGGTCAGCATTACGGATATTTTCTCCTACCCTACCGTGTCAAAGCTGGCAGAGTTTATTGAAAGAAAAGAAAACATAAACGAAGAACGAGTAAAATTGATATTCTTTGAGCTTCCGGAAGAGTACTTTAACCGGGGCGGCAACAGGGATTTCGGTTCTGCTTTTAAGTTTGATATAAAGACCGAAATAGCGGAAAAATTGCGGGTTGTCGCAGGAAAAGAAGATGTGGATGAGATAGACATTCTGCTTTCGGCATATATATATCTTCTTGCCGGCACTGCCAAAAAGCAGGAGGTCACAGTTTATGCAATGCTTGATGACAGCGGCAGGATAATTACAATGAATGTGGATTTGAAGGAGGTTGATGATTTCGGTCAGCTTGGAAGACTGGTAAAAAGAAAGAGGCTTCAAGACATTGGAAAAGGTTACACATTGGAGGATATAAGTAACGATGCGATAGCGGCGAAGGGTGCTCTCTCAATACTGCCTTTCTTCAATTGCAAGAACAGTATCAAAAGGCCGCGGGACTTAACAAGAATTTTTGACATTGTTTTTGAGATAGACGAAAAAGAGGCCAATATCTCGGTTGTGTGTGAATACGATGCCTCAAGACTTAGAAGGGAAAAGATCAAGGATTTGGTCAACAGTTATATGAAAGTGGTTGGATTCATCATAAAAGACAAATAACATGTATAAAATTTTGGCCTTGATAGGCCGGATGAAAATAAATATGGGAGGTAAAAATATGAAAAAATACTTAAAAATGATATGTAATTTACTATTGTATGTAGGCACGTATTTTATAGTAATCAAATCACTGGTTGCCTTCGGAAAAGGGTATATACTAAACAAACCTTACATAGGGCCGTGGCTCAACAGTAACTCACTTATAGTGACTGTTACAAGCGATTTGATTCAGTTTGCCATTTTCTATTTTATTTTCAAGAAATTTAAAGGCAAAAATCTTTTGGAGCATGTCAGACTGACGCAAAGAATCAGCAAAAAGAACATAATGATTATTTCTGTAATTGGAATAGCATCGGGATTTTTCACCTCATCGGTAATCAAACTACCCGTTGTCACTGAGAAATATTCGGATTTGGTAGGAATAATGAGATATATGTTTGTGGACGGCGGAAGTCTTGGGATTTTTCTCTTATTCCTGATAGTAGGTTCGGTGTTTAAAGAAATACTGTTTAGAGGCTTGATTTTCAACGAGTTTAAAGAGAATTTACCTGTTGCATTGGCAATAGTGCTTCAGGGGCTTATGTACGGTCTAATGTTCTTTAGTATAAATTTGCCTTTGGTGTTCTATGGATTTTTTGGTGCTGTTTTGTTTGCATTGTTGTTCATTTGGGTCAAATCCCTGTGGGCTTCGGTAATTGCGCAGGCAACGTGCCAAGGATGCATGTATATTCTGATGCTGACCCAAGACTCTATACTGAATGCTGATACGGCTGTACCTTCGATAATAATAAGCTCCGTAATTGTGCTTGCGGCATCGGTTTATTTGGCGAAAAGCTGCAAAGCTGAAAAAGCATTGTGTGAAAATGCTATTGCGGCATAGTGTTAATAAAAAAGGGGGAATGGATATGAAAAAATATTTAAAGATGGCAGGTTGGATAGCTTTGTACCTGGTAATTTTATATGCCATAATAAATGGAGTTAAATGGTTTGTTTTTAATGTCTGCTCCTTAAACAAGACTCTTAATGATTTTCTCTGGAACAACCGCACATTATTCGGCTTTACAATTTCTGTAATTACAATTTGCATATATTATGGTATTTTCAAACTGAGAGGCAAAAATCTGTTTAAAGTATGCGGCTTTGAAAAGATGGGGATAAAAGATGTTTTTGGAATAACTATGATGGGAATTTCGATGAGTATATTTACTACTTCTTTTACCTCCATAAGCTTTATTGGAAGTACATTTCCTCAATTTGAAGACTATATGAAAGGCTTTTTTGAGACAAAGGGTAGTCTTCCTCTGCTTGTAGTCATGCTTATGGTTCTGCCCATGTTTGAGGAAATAATTTTTAGAGGCATCATTTTCAATGAGTTAAGAGACAATATGCCCCTTGTTGCTGCAATTGTAATTCAGGCGGCAATATACGGAATTCTGCAGTTTAGTCCGGTTCTGGGGACATATGCTGCAATAGGTTCAATGATATATGTGCTTCCATACATCTGGACCCGTTCCCTTTTTGGTTCCATACTGGTCCAGGATACATGCATATTAAGCCTCTTCATACTTAGAAGGACGGGCATAAAGGAGCTTTTGGCAAGTACAGGGAACGCCGTATTAATACTTTTATCGCTGCTGGGGGCGTTGGGAATGCTTGCGTTTGCATATTTTGTTCGGAAGGACTCTGTAAATCAGCAAAGCACCGTGAAAACCGTTGAAGCTTTGAATTAAAAGGATTTACGGCCTATATAGGCCCGGAATGCAAGTTTGGTAGAGAAAATATAGTTCAAAATGGTTATAAACTATGCTTTAGAGATAATGTAGTCAAAAATAAGAAATTTAAGGTGGTCTTAATGTTGGATATAAATTTGATTGAGTTGGATAAAACAGAGGGGCAAAGTATTGGCGATATAGAAGAAATATCTTCAAAGGACATAGCAATAATCGGGATGGCTGTAAGGCTTCCTGAAGCTAATAATATTGATGAATTTTGGGAAAACATGAGAAACGGTTTGGATTGCGTAAAAGAGTTTCCCGAAAGCAGAAGACAGGATGCCGACAGGTATATAAACTTCAAGTACGGCAGCAATAACGCAGTAAAATACAGGGTTGGAGCTTATCTTGATGAAGTAGATAAATTTGATTGCAGATTCTTTAACATCTCTCCGAAAGAGGCCAGCTTGATGGACCCAAACCAGAGGTTGTTTCTCGAGACCGCATGGGAGGCAATAGAAGACTCGGGATATGGCAGCAAAGGCCTTGAAGGTACTGAAACGGGAGTCTATCTTGCTATGTCTCAGGTCTTGAATACAAACAGTTTGTATCTGAGGTGGAGCCATCGTCGGCTGTTGCTTCCATACCGGGAAATATAGCTGCCATAATAGCGGGAAGGGTTTCGTACATGCTGGATTTGAGAGGGCCCAGCATCATTGTGGATACAGCATGCTCATCGTCCCTTGTTGCCGTGCACCTGGCATGTATGGGCCTAAGAAACGGAGATTGCGAAATGGCTATAGCCGGGAGTGTGAAACTTAGCCTGTTGCCCCTAAAGACGGATGAAAAACTCGGTATAGAGTCAGAAGACGGCAGAACCAGAGCCTTTGACGACAGTTCTGACGGCACCGGCATGGGAGAAGGGGTGGCTGCTGTTCTTCTAAAGCCTTTAAGCAGGGCTGTAAGAGACGGGGACAGGATTTATGGTGTCATAAAGGGAAGTGCGGTAAATCAGGACGGAAGATCCATAGGACTTACTGCTCCTAATGCCGCAGCTCAGGAGAGAGTGATACTCAAAGCATGGAAAGATGCAGGAATCGATCCTGAAACCATAACCTATATAGAAACTCACGTACCGGTACCAAGCTTGGAGATCCCATTGAAATAGAAGGTATTACAAAGGCATTTCGAAGATACACCGGTAAAAAACAGTTTTGTGCTGTGGGAGCTCTAAAGACAAATATAGGACATTTGGACAATGCAGCAGGAATAGCAAGCATGGTAAGGGCTGTGCTTGCTCTGGGCAAAAAAGAGATACCTCCTATTCTTCATTTTGAAAAGCCCAACAGAAATATAAACTTTGAGGATTCACCCTTATATATAAACAAGGTGCTGTTACCTTGGAATACAGCAGGGTTTCCGAGAAGATGCGGTGTGAGTGCCTTTGGCCTTAGCGGTACCAACTGCCATGTTGTTTTGGAAGAGCCTCCGGCAAATGCCGAGAAGGATGAGAGACAGAATGAGGTATAAAGGTGCTGACTCTTTCTGCAAGAAGCTTTGAGGCTTTACAAAAGTTGATTGTAGGGTACGGAAAAATGGCTAAGGAAGAAGATGGGCAGTTATTGGAGGATATTTGTTATACGGCTGCCACGGGAAGAGGACATTATGAATACAGGCTTGCATTAATGCTTAAGGATAAAGAGGATTTTAAAGCCAAAATCAATAGAATAGGGGATTCGGATATAACGAGTACTTCCGAAGACTGGCTTTTTTACGGAGTGTGTAAAGGAGAAGAAAACAGTGAAAACAGCCAAATTGCGGCAAAAATGCTTTGCCAGTTTGCTCGGGAAGGAAAGAAAAATGAAGCTTTACTAAAAGAAATATTGAAACTTTATGTAGAGGGAGCTTCCCTTGACTGGGAAGAGATGTACAAAGGTGAAAAAAGAAGAAAGGCAGCTATTCCGGTATATCCCTTTGAAAGAACAAGGTGCTGGCTGGAAATACCTGAAAATCCGGTTAAGACTCCAAAAGAGAAAGAAACTTTGGAGGATAAAGAAAATAAAGACTTTTGTACTGATGCAAAAACCGATTGCGGCAAAAAGAATGACAATGCAATAAGTATTTTGCTAAAAGGAAGAGAGAGCGGAATATATACCGATATGGAAATACTTACGGCAAAAATTTGGGCAGAAGCTTTAGGTTACAGTGAAATAGATATTTGCGAAGATTTCTACGAGCTGGGTGGGGATTCCATAATTGCATCCGGCATAGCAAATATGCTGAGTAAGGAAATTGGAGCTGTTATAAGTTCGTCTGATGTCCTCGAATACACAACCATTGAGGAACTTGCGGATTACCTTGATAAGGAATATGGAAAAGAAGTCTCAAGTAAAAAGAGCTTTACATATATAGAGCCGGTGGAAAAAAGAGAATATTATCCCGCATCATCGGCACAAAAACGGCTGTTTGTACTAGGACAGCTAAAAGAAATAGATACCTGCTACAACATGCCCGGGGCAATGATAATAGAAGGCAGTTTGGACAGGATTCGGTTTGAAAAAGCCTTTAAGACCCTTGTAGAGAGGCATGAAACGTTAAGGACATCCTTTACGACCATTAACGGGGAAATAGTCCAGGTGATAAAAGATAATGTAGATTTCGAGGTGGAATACCTAAAGCCGGAAGTTACAAGCCAAAGGGAAGAAGAAACGATAAGAGGCATGATAGAGAGCTTTGTAAAGCCCTTTGACTTAGGGAAGGCTCCCCTTCTTAGGGTTGGGCTTGCGGAGCTTAGAAATGACAGGCATGTGATGATGTTCGATATGCACCATATAATTTCCGACGGTACTTCCATGGCAATTTTGGTGAGAGAAATAATTGATTTATACAACGGAAAAATACTCCCGGAGCTAAAAATACAGTACAGGGATTTTTCCGAGTGGCAGAATAGGATGCTTAACTCGGAAACCGTTAAAAAGCAGGAGGAGTATTGGCTGAAAAGGTTTGAAGGAGAAATTCCGCTGCTGGACATGCCTTACGATTATCCTAGACCTCAGGTAAAAAGCTTTGAGGGGGAGAAGCTGGATTTTGTGATTGACAAGGAACTTACCTTCGAGGCGAATAGACTCGCAAAGGAGACGGGAACCACCCTTTACATGGTATTGCTGGCAGCTTACAATATACTTCTTTCAAAACACTCAAACCAAGAGGATATTATTGTGGGTTCTCCGATTGCCGGCAGACCCCATCCCGATCTTGAAAATATAATAGGCATGTTTGTAAATGCCTTGCCCATGAGAAACTGTGTAAAGGCCGGCCAGTCCTTTTTGGATTTCCTTTATACAGTAAAACAATGTGCACTTGAGGCTTATGAAAATCAAGACTATCAGTTTGAAATGCTTGTAGAAAAGCTCAATGTCGAGGTAAAACCCGGACGAAGCCCGATATTTGATGTGGCCTTTGTGCTTCAAAACATGAACATGCCTAAAATGGAGATTGACGGACTTAGATTTATACCTTTAAGGGATGAATCAAAAATATCAAAATCCGATTTGACAATTCTTGCTACAGAAGAGGAAGAGACAATAACCCTTGTATTTGAGTATTGCACAAAACTGTTTAGGCCCGAAACAATAGAACGTTTGGCAAAGGATTATATAAAGATACTTAAGATTGTTACATCCCAAAGAGAGATACAAATTGGGGATATTGAGCTGTTGGACAGTGAAGAAAAAAACAGGATGATATGCAAAATTCAAAATGCAGAGGATATTTCAAGCAAGCTAATAGATGAAGACTTTGGAGATATTTAATCGGTTGAAAACTATGATGTGAATAAAACGCTTATAAGTTTATAGCTTTGGAGAAAGGACAAAAGTTTAAGGGGGGAGAAACGGGATATGAGTAATAATATTTTAAATCTGTACAGAGAGTATGAGGAATCAAGAAAATACTGGGAGAATAAACTTGGGGGAGAAATAAGTGAAATTAAAATTCCTCCTGATTTTGCAAGAACATATAGAAATAAAAGGGAAAGCTGCGAAATTGCCTTTGATGAGGGGCTTTCCGGGAAATTGATGCTCTCGCCAAAAATCAAGAGCTCCTGTTATATATAATAATGATGACGGGACTTAAAATTTTGCTCTACAAGTATACCGGCCAGGAGGACATTGTTGTGGTCTCACCGCTTTATAAGGATGAGGATGAGCACAAGACAAACAAATATATACTCCTTAGGGATTTGCTTGAGGAGAACATTACCTTTAAAGAACTGCTTATGAGGGTAAAGCAAACAGTGTCCGAGGGAATTAAGAACCAGCATTTTCCTCTGGAAAAGCTGATAGAGCATATGGAGGAAAATAGAGGAACGGCTATAGCAACCCGAGTAGCTTTAATGATGGAGGGTATTCACAAGAGAGAAACTTATGAAGACGTGGTAAACTCTCAGGACTTCTATTTTGATTTTACGGTTGCAGTAAAAGATAATGGGATTGGTGTACGTGTGCAATACAATGCCTCGCTGTTTAGTGAGGAGTCAATTAGGGCATTACTTGAACGCTATGCTTATATATTTACGCAGGCAGTTTCGGATATAAATAAAAAACTTGGGGATTTTTCCATAACCACGGAAGAAGAAAAGAGAAGGATATTGTTTGATTTTAACAACACCAAAGCTTATTATCCTGAAAATAAAACAATACATGAGCTTTTTAGCGAGCAGGTGGCAAAAACCCCGGATAATATTGCGTTGGTATATAATGAACGGAAAATGACCTATAGAGAGCTGGAAGATAAGTCAAACAAGCTTGCGAACTATCTTATTGCAGCTCACAATATAAAGCCGGATACCCTGGTGGGAATCTTTATTGAAAACAGCATTGAGCAGATAGTGGCCATCCTTGGCATATTGAAGTCCGGAGGGGCTTATGTGCCGATAGCCACGAGTCTTCCGGAAGAACGCATAAAGACAATGATAGATGATTCTAAAATTCGTCTTCTTCTGTCTACTGCAAAAAATATAAAAATCCTCAATAAACTCCAGTGGGAATGTGAGGGTTTTGATGCTTTTCTGTGTCTCGACTCGGAGGATATTTACTCTGAAAATGAGGCGGAAGAAAGCGGACTTATGGATAAAAAGCTTTGGGAATATATAGGCCAAAACTCAGTGGATGAAATAACCGGAGGAGGATGGGCAAGCAGCTATACCGGTGAAGCCTTTTCAAAAGAAGAGATGGCTGAGTATGCAGAAAACATCTTTTTAAAGCTTAAACCGTATTTGAATTCCAATACAAAGGTGTTGGAAATAGGCTGTGCTTCGGGTATAAGTATGTTCCGTATAGCTCCTTATGTGGGAATGTACTATGGTACCGACCTATCTAGTGTCATTATTGAGAAAGACAGGGAAAGGGCAGAAAAGGAGAATCACAAGAACATACGATTAGAATGCCTTCCTGCCCATGATATAGATAAAATTGATGAGAAGGATTTTGACATTGTAATAATCAATAGTGTTATTCAGGCCTTCAGCGGTCACAACTATTTGCGTCAGGTCATAAAAAAAGCCATAAACCTTATGAGTGAAAAGGGAATACTGTTTATCGGGGATATAATGGACCAGGATAAAAAATATGAGCTTCTGGATTCTCTTCTTGAGTTTAAGAAAAATAATCCCCAATACGACACGAAGACTGATGTAAGTGAAGAATTGTTTGTATCAAGGAAATTCTTTGAAGACTTGACGGTTGAGATGAAAGAAATTGAAAAAGTGGATTTTTCAACTAAAATTCACACTATAGAAAATGAGCTTACAAAGTATCGATATGATGCTATTTTTCAAATTGACAAAAACATCAATCATAAGATGCCTTCACCCAAACATAAATACCAGTATGACAACCGGGCAATAGAAAGCTTTGACAGTACCTGCCTTCATCCTGTGTAAGGCCCAACAATCTTGCTTACATTATCTATACCTCGGGAACAACCGGAAGGCCCAAGGGAGTAATGTTGGAACATAAGGGAGTGGCAAATCTCAAGTCATTTTTTGATAATGTACTTAAACTAAATCAAGAGGATCGGGTAATACACTTTGCCAGCATTTCTTTTGATGCTTCGGTATGGGATATATTTACCGGTCTTTTGACAGGGGCAACCCTGTATATTATGCCTGAGGATATAATTGGAAATTACGGTAAATTTGAGGAGTTTTTAAATAAAAACAGGATAACCTTTGCAACCCTGCCGCCCACCTATCTTGTCAATCTGGATCCGAACAGGATAATTACCTTGAAAAAACTGATAACTGCGGGTTCAGCGACAAGCGTGGAGCTTTTCAGCAAGTGGAAGGATAGAGTTGAGTACAGAAACGGATATGGACCTACAGAATCAACAGTGTGTGCAACAATGTGGAAGTATGACGGAGAATATGAAATATTAAGCTCCGTTCCCATTGGAAGACCTGCAAGCAACATAAGAGTCTATGTGGTTGATAAAAACAATAACCTTCAGCCGATTGGTGTTGAAGGTGAGCTGTGCATTGCCGGAATATCTTTGGCAAGGGGCTATTTGAACATGCCGGAGCTTACAGCGGAAAAATTTATCGAAAGCCCCTTTTTACCGGGAGAAAGGATGTACAAGTCTGGAGATTTGGCACGGTGGCTTCCGGATGGAAATCTCGAATTTTTAGGGAGAAAGGACCAACAGGTTAAGATTCGGGGATTTCGCATAGAGACCGGAGAAATAGAGTATCAGTTGCTAAAGCACGGACTGGTAAAGGAAGCAGTGGTCGTTGCAAGGGGGGACGAAGACAAATACCTTTGCGCATATTATACTGCCTATGAGGAATTGTCAATTTCAAAGCTTAAGGATTTCCTGGCCAAGAGATTGCCGGACTATATGATTCCGTCATATTTTGTGCAGCTTGACGCCATGCCCCTTACATCAAACAGCAAGATTGACATAAAAGCTCTGCCGGACCCGGAGGGCAGGAAAAGTCTTAAAACCCTTTATGTAGAGCCTCAAAACGAGATTGAAGAAAAATTGGCAGATATATGGAAAGAGATACTGGGAATTGAGAAGATAGGAATTGACGATGACTTCTTTGAACTAGGGGGGCACTCTTTAAAAGCGACTGCTCTTGTAACCCAGATACATAAAACATTTAACACAGAGATTCAGCTTAAGGATGTATTTGAAATCCGAACCATTAGAGGTCTTGCAGCCAGCATAAAAACTGCCGGCCAGAGCCTTTATTCCTCTATAAAACCGGCTAATGCCCAAGAAAACTGGCCTCATGGCTACTATGCCGCATCCTCCGCACAAAAAAGGCTTTATATTATAAATCAGTACGAGGGAATAGGCACGGGATACAACATGCCTGCAGCCGTTGAAATAGAAGGGGATCTGGATTATCAACGACTGGAAGAAACCTTCAACAAGCTTATAGAAAGGCATGAATCCTTAAGAACATCCTTTGGCGTTTTTGAAGGAGAAGTTGTGCAGATAGTTCACCCTGAGGCGAAACTCAATATAGATTATATAAGCGAAACGGAGTATATTGAGAAAATCGGAGGCAGTGGAGTAGATAAAGCTATTAAAGACTTTGTTCGTCCCTTTGATTTGGAAAAAGCACCTCTTATGAGGGTTGGGCTGGTTCGTACAGAAGAAAAAAGACATGTTTTGATGGTTGACATGCATCATATAATTTCGGACGGTATGTCAATGAATATATTGATTGAGGAATTTGCATACCTTTATGAAGGAAGGTCACTTCCTGAACTTAAAATACAGTACAAGGACTTTGCGGTTTGGCAGAATGAGCTTTTCAAAAACGGGGAAGTTAAAAAACAAGGTGAATACTGGAAAAGTGTATTTGACGGCAATATACCTGTACTGGACATGCCCACTGATTATCCAAGACCTCTAATACAGAGTTTCGAAGGCGACAGAATTGATTTTGAGCTTGACAGGGAGCTTACATTAGGCCTTAATTCTCTTTCAGCAAAGACCGGAACAACGCTTTATATGGTTATGTTGGCAGCTTATAATGTTTTGCTTTCGAAGTATACGGGGCAGGAGGATATAGTGGTTGGTTCTCCGATAGCCGGAAGACACCATCCGGATATGGAAAAAATAATTGGATTTTTTGTAAATACCCTTGCCTTAAGGAACTATCCGAAGGACAGTAAGACTTTTGTGGAGTTTCTTGCGGATGTAAGGCAAAGTACCCTTTTAGCTTTTGAAAACCAGGATTACCAGTTTGAACAACTGGTGGACAGTATTGCAATACCCAGGGATTTGAGCAGAAATCCGCTGTTTGACACCATGTTTGTAATGCAGAATATAAGCAGCAGTGATTTAAGAATCCCTGATTTGAGGTTTAAATCTTTGGATATTGACTATAAGACATCAAAGTTTGATATAAAAATGGAGGCTATGGAGTGGAAAGACAGGATACGCATGGGGGTGGAATTCAAAACACGGCTTTTTGAAAGACAGACAATAGAGAGGTTTGCCCGCCATTATACCAACATACTGCGTACCATTGTTGAGTGCCCCCAGATACTTCTTTCCCAAATTAACCTGATGGATGATGATGAGAAAAATCAGGTGGTATATGAATTTAATCAAGAAATGAACGGCTTTGACGCAATAAAGACAGTTGTGCAGTTGTTTGAAGAGCAGGCAGCTGCTTCGCCAGATAAAACAGCTCTTGTGTACGGCGATACAAGGCTTACCTATGGGCAGTTGAATGAAAAGGCAAATAGTCTCGCAAGAAGACTTAAAAACAAAGGAATAAAAGCTAATGATGTGGTTGGAATTCTGACAGGACAGAACCATTATATGATAATAGGCATTCTTGCGGCCTTAAAAGCAGGGGCGGCATACCTGCCTGTAGATCCGGATTTTCCGGAAGAAAGGATTAGATATATGCTTTCAGACAGCGAAGCTGAAGTACTGCTTTGCTGCAAAGAGAATAGAAGCCTGTTTGCGGGTGAGGTTATAGACCTAGAAAGGGAAGAGGTTTATTCGGAAGATACCTCTAACTTGCAGGAGAAAGGTATGACCGGTGACCTTGCCTACGTCATATATACATCAGGTACCACAGGAAAGCCCAAAGGCGTAATGATTGAAAATCACAGTCTTTCAAATTATTGCAATTGGTTTGTAAGAAAGTTTGGTATAAAAAAGGAGGATAAGACTGTAATTGTATCATCCCTGTGCTTTGATCTTTCCTATACTGCTTTGTATTCTGCATTGATTTGCGGAAGTGAGCTGCATTTGATTTCAAAACAGGATTATTCCGACCCGGAGATACTGCTTCCTTATATGGAGGAGAACGGGATAACCTATATAAAATCAACACCGTCATTGTTTAATATGATGGTAAACTCCAACGCCTTTCTAAAGACTGATGCCCTTAAAAAGTTGAGACTTGTGGTGTTGGGAGGAGAAGAAATAAACATTAAGGATATTGAGCGTTTTAATGCTGCTTATCCTGACACTGATTTTGTCAATCATTATGGGCCTACGGAAACAACTATAGGAGCAATAGCCGAGCGCATTGATTTTAGCCGGCTGGAGCTTTACAGACGACATACTGTAATTGGAAGCCTGTTGACAATACGGCAGTGTATATTTTAGACAAAAATTTAAATCCTG
>NZ_BAVR01000087.1 GCF_000521465.1 Acetivibrio straminisolvens JCM 21531 | reverse complement strand
AAATAATAATATTTAAAAAATGTCCTTCGGAATATTTTATACTCCAAAGGACATTTTTTAATAAATTTTCTTATTGTCCTGAAGCAAGCTTTGAAAGCAATGAATTACTTCTTTCAATAAATCTTGTCATATCGTCGGGTTCAAGCTGCTTATGGCTCATTTTTGCAAGGTCATAAATGTGTTCGCATATTAGCTTTACATCCTCTTTCCTGTCTTCTTTATCCTTAAGACTCAAAAGGGATTTGATTAAGCCGTTGTTGCTGTTTAAAACAAGGGTTTCCTCTTCTGCATACATTCCTCCGAAATTAAATCCGCCATACATCCGGCTCATTTCCTGTATTCTTCTTGCTTGTTCGCTCATAAGAATCATTCCCGGCAGTGTCGCAGTTTTCAAAGCCTCAACCTTTATTTTGAGTTTGTCATTATTGAGATTTTCTTTAAACAGCTTTTCAAGGTTTTCGGAAATCTCTTTTTGTGAGTTTTCATCAGAACTAGTTTCCTTGTCTTTCATGCTTTCACTCAAATCAGAGTCTATACGCAGGAACTTAACACCGCTTTCGTTCATCTCTAAAAACTGTATGAAGTGGGTATCTATTACCGTATTCATCATGACAGCTTCCATATCGTTATCCTTAAACATTTTTATATACTGTGCCTGCTGTTTTTCATCAGTAACATAAAAAACTTTATTTTCATGTTTTTCTTTGTTGCGCTCCAGATAATCTTTCAAAGACACATACTCTCCGCCCGTAGTCTTAAAGATAACTATATCTTTTACCCTGTCATAAAACTTCTTTTCCTTTATGCATCCGAATTTGACAAAGGGGTTTATATCATCCAGTATTTGTTGTAGTTCTCTCTCTCATTCTCAAATATTGAAGTAAGCTTGTCCGCCACCTTCTTTGTAATATGGGAAGAAATCTTATTTACATAACCGTCATTTTGCAAAAAGCTTCTTGACACATTAAGGGGAAGATCCGGGCAGTCTATCGTACCTTTAAGAAGCATTAAAAATTCCGGAATAACTTCCTTGATATTGTCCGCAACAAAAACCTGATTGCAGAATAGCTTAATCTGTCCTTCAAAATTGTCCATCTCGTTTCTGAGTTTCGGGAAATAAAGAATTCCTTTTAAGTTAAAGGGATAGTCCATGTTAAGGTGAATCCAGAACAAAGGATCGTTAAAATCAAAGAACACCTTTCTATAAAAGTCCTTGTATTCCTGCTCAGTGCAATCCTTCGGGTTTTTGAGCCAGAGCGGGTTTGTATCGTTAATTGGCCTTGGTTCATCCGCCTTTTCCTCTTTATTCTCTCCTTCTTCCTTTTTATCATCCTTTACAGCATTTGCATCTTCGAAATACACATCATAGGGAAGGAATGAGAAATATTTTACAAGGGTCTCCCTTACCTTGTACGGCTCAAGGAACTCTTCACTGTCTTCAGCAATATAAAGAGTTATTGTAGTTCCCCTTTCAGTCCTGTCGGAGTCCTCCATTTCATACTCAATACCGCTTGTACTTACCCACCTTACAGCTTGTGCATCTTTCCGATAGGACAAAGTGTCAATCTGGACCTTGCTTGAAACCATAAAAGCGGAATAGAATCCCAAACCGAAATGCCCGATAATCTGGCCCTCGTCGGTCTTGTCCTTGTACTTTTCAACAAAATCTCTGATTCCGGAAAAGGCTATCTGATTGATATATTTTTTTACCTCTTCCTCAGTCATTCCAATACCGTTGTCAATTATCTTCAGAGTCTTTTTTTCTTTGTCAACGACAACCTTTATGTAATATTTTTCGCTGCCGTCAATTTGAGCTTCTCCTATCGATACCAACTTCTTTAACTTGCTTATGGCATCACTGCTGTTGGAAACCAATTCACGAATAAAAATATCCTTTTCAGAATACAACCACTTCTTTATAATAGGAAAAATATTCTCTGTATTAATAGATATGCATCCACTTTCACGATTCATTGCAGTCCCTCCCGATAATAATTGATTGTCCTAATAATTTCTTACTAATAAATATATTACAGTTACAGCTAAAAATTTGTCAAGATAAATTTAGCACTCATTTAAGTCGAGTGCTAACAAAAATTCAAATATAAGACCACCGGAAAATAAATTTAGGATTATATGCTTAGTTTGCCTTGACTAATGTCTTTTTAACAATCAATCCTTTAAGAAGATTTTTATAGACAAGAGTCAACACAAGACAAATTACACTTATAAGTACTATTGTACCTCCGGGAACCATGTCCAGGTAAAAAGAAAGAGTAAGTCCCGTCACTATGGAAAAAATCCCGTACAACAGAGAATAAACTATCGTTTGCTTAAAACTTTTTGCTACCTGCATGGCTGAAGCAGGCGGAAGAACTAAAAGTGACGATATAACCAAAGTGCCCACTATTCTTGAAGACACCGCAATTGTCACTGCCGTAAGAACAGCAAAAATAAAGTTAATTATTTTGACCGGTACTCCGGCAAGTCTCGCCGCTTCCTCATCAAAGGTTATAAAAAACAACTCCTTGAATAGAGCTGCGAAAGTTGCTATTACCACAATACTCAAAACACCTATAATGAGAAGCTCAAAATCAGATATTGCGATAATGCTTCCAAACAAATAGGAAGATAAGGAAAAACCGCTTTTTACATAACCGGACAAAATTCCTGCAAGTCCGATTCCTGTTGACATAATGACGGCTATTGAAACTTCAGCATATTTTGGAAAAGCTCTTCTGATCTTCTCTATCCCCAGCGCTGCAGTTATTGAAAATAAAGTTGCCCCCACTATGGGATTGATACCTGCAATAAGTCCAAAGGCCACACCGGCAAGAGAAGTATGGGCAAGGGAATCTCCTATCATGGACTGCCTTCTTAAAACCACTATCACTCCAATTGCAGGTGCCATTATGGCTATAAGCAAACCGATAAAATATGCCCTTTGCATAAATCCCAGATTCAAAATAAAGTCTTCACCGAAAATGCCAAACATTTATATGGCTCCTTTCTTCCAACAGTTTGTACAGCAATGCTTATGGGCATGAAGATTTACATCGTGTCCGTATATCTCTCTAAGACTGTTTTTCGCAAACTCTTCAGTGTTTTCGTTCATCACCAAGCCTTTATTGCCCATACATGCAATCTTGTTGGCATGAACAGTGACAGCCCCAATATCATGGCTGACCATTACTATTGTGATTCCCCTTTCCTGATTCAGCCTGCCTAAAAGACAGTACAAAGCCCCTTCCGATTCCGAATCTATTCCTACAGTAGGCTCATCCAAAAAAATCAACTCCGGCTCGGACACAAGAACCCTGGCTATAAACACCCTTTGCTGCTGTCCTCCAGACAAATTGCCAATCAGCCGGTCTTTATAGTCTTCCATTCCAACAGTCTCAAGTGCCTTATAGACAAGCTCCCTGTGCTTACTTTTAATTCTTTTGAAAAGTCCTATTTGGGGAAACAAATTTGCGCTTACCACCTCTTCCACCGTTGCCGGAAAGCTGGTATTAAAAGAACTTGCCTTCTGCGCAACATACCCTATCTTGTTCCACTGATTAAACTTTTCGATATTCTGACCCAAAAGCTTGATTTCACCTTTAATCGGCTTAATCTGTCTTAAAAGCAGCTTAAGGAGGGTACTTTTTCCCGAACCGTTAGGACCGATAACTCCGACGAAATCACCTTTTTCCACCGAAAAGCTCATATCCTCCAATATGAGCCTTTCCCCATATCCAAAACTCAAATTGCTTATTTCGATAACCTTTTCCATAAAAAACCTACCTCTAACCGGGCATTTTATTCAAGAGCTTTCTTTAAGGCTTCAAGATTTTCCCTCATTATTGAAAAATAATCTTTTCCCGCATCAATATCTTCTTTGGTAAGTCCTCCAAGGGGATTTAAAAATTCCACCTTAGCACCGGTCTCAGCCGCAATGGCATTCGGTACCTTTTGACTTAACAATTTCTCCGAAAAAATGACCTTGATATCTTTTTCCTTTATAAACTTAACTATTTCAGCCATTCTGGCCGGTGTGGGCTCAGATTCTGCATTTAATCCTTCAATGGCGATCTGCTTAAGTCCGTATTCGTTGCATAAATACCCATAAGCTTGATGTCCCACTACAATATCCTTTTTTGAACACTTTGACAATTCTTCTTTGAATTCTCCGTCAAGAATGTCCAGTTTTTCCGCATAATCATTGAAATTATTTTCATAATATTCACGGTTACCGGGATCGGCCTTAACAAAGGCGTCCTTTATTGCTTCCATTTGCTTTTTTGCGTTTTTGGGACTTAACCACACATGAGGATCATATTCAAGGTCATCATGACTATGAGGCTCATCCTCCGTATTCTCCCCGTCATGCTCTTCATCATGATTGTGGCTTCCTTGAATAAGGTCAATTTTTTTTGATGTTTCCACCACCACAAGGTCTTTATTTTTTATGGAACCAAGCACCTTTTCCACCCATGGCTCCATACCTGCCCCATTATATATAAACACATCAGCCTTCCCAATCTCCAGAATATCTCTCGGCGACGGTTCCCAGTGATGGGGTTCCGTTCCGGCAGGCATAATATTGGTGAGATTAATCCTGTCATCGCCAATTTTTTTGCAAAATCATACATTGTATAGAAACTGGCATACACATTGATTTTGTCTTCGTCCTCTCGTACATCTACACTTGAATTACTTGAACAGCCTGTAATTAGAAATGCCAAACATCCAAGCAATAAAGCAATTGCCTTTACTGTTCTTTTCATAAAAAACGTCCTCCCATAGCCAGCTATTAATAATAAATTTATTTATAGCAAATTATATCCATGACAACTATATTTTAATCCACATATTTCAAATGCAAATCATTTGCATTTAATACAATTATATATCGGACGTTACAAGACAGTCAAGCAATTCTACTTATCTTATTCTTTTTTACATTTAGGGCAGATTCCATAAATCTCAAGCTTATGACCGGTTATGTCAAAATCATTTTTTATGCCGATATCTTTTTCCATCTTCTCTAAAGGACAGAAATCTATCGGCACAGATTTATGACAATTTGTACAGACCAGATGATGCCTATGACCGTCCACGGTAAGCTCATACCTTGCTTTGCCGTCTCTCATGATGTTTTTGCTTACAAAGGATTTGCTTTCCATAAGGTCAAGGGTTCTGTAAACAGTAGACAGGTTGACAGACAATCCTTGTTTTTTTATACACAAAAATATATCCTCTGCAGAAAGGGGATTCTCAGCACTTTCAAGAACTTCTATAACTGCTTTTCTCGATTTTGTGTTTTTGCATCCGATTCTTGCCAATATATCATCGGTCGTTTTTCCCATAAAATATTCATCCTTAAAACCAAATAATATACTTACTATATATTCTACTTCATACTGAGCATTACTTCAACAAAGAATATTATAACCCCGCTTGCTATTGCATATGCCATCCTAAACACCGCTTTGCTGTCCTTGTCTTCAAAGTCGGTATAGGGGTGAATACTGAATGTGAAAAATACATTTTTTAAGTAGTTAAACAGGTGCAACAGTCTTTCCTTTCCATTCCGATTAATAATAAGGATGATTAAGGCAATTACACCTCCGGCAAGAAAAGAATAAGCCATTATCCAAAGTACAGCCTTAAAGCCCAAAACAGCTCCTATTGCGCTAAAAAGCTTAACGTCCCCGGCTCCCAGCATCCTCAAGGCATATAATATAAACAACAATAAAAAGGGAGCAATAATTCCAAATAAAGAATTTAAAAGTCCCGATACTCTTTCCAATGCCAGATTGGTTGCAAGACCTATAATCATAAATGAAAAAGTAAGCTTATTTCTTATCTTATAGTGACGAATGTCGCTCACAAGAGCAACCAATATAAGAACCGCTATTTCAATCCATTTTATTAATATTGTACCTCACCACCCGTTAAAATTACCCGTTATCCTGTTAATTATGCCCTTTATACCCAACAGACTGCCGTTGTAATCTCTATATATATGCTGGCATATTGCAACAGCCGAAATATTGTCAGCCGCCCCTCTTAATTTCACTTTCTCAAGAAGACTTCCCAAAGTCTTTTGAACGTCTGCATCTTCTTTTTTGCAAGAAGACAGGGAATTATATATTTCATCATCATCAAGATAGTTATGAAATCCGTCGCTGCAAACTAAAAATCCATCATCGGATGCAATATTACCACAAGCATTAAATATCTCCAAATTTTCCATTACGCCAAGACACTTCGTAAGTATATTTCTTTTTGGATGATACTTTGCCTCTTCTTCCCTCATTTTCCCTTCTCTTACCTGCTGTGCGACCCATGAATGGTCTTCGGTAAGCTTAGTAATGCAACTGTTGATTCTGTATATTCTGCTGTCTCCCACATGCTTTATAAGGTATTTGTCCTGATAAATAAAAAGCATGGTCAGAGTCGATCCAACCTTGGCATTGATTGACAAACCAAAACGAATGATCTTTTGATTTATGTCCCGTATGAGTCCGTCAAGTTCATAGCTTATAACACTTAAAACTTCATTTTTTTCTCTCTGAAAAATATTCGGAAGCTGTTGTTCCCACCACAAACTGAATTCATTTACAATAATCCTGCTTGCCACTTCCCCTGCAGCAAGTCCTCCCATTCCGTCTGCTACCAAGAAAAGGCCAAACTCACCGTTTTTTTCATCTCCTACTTTAACAAGAATATTATCCTCATTGGTTTTCTTTACGTTTCCGATATCAGACAGAGCTCCAATTGCAAAGCTTCTTTTAAGCATAATTCCCCCGTATCGTTCATCATTATGTGGCAATACTCAAATTCCATACATTACCTTGTCCTTCTATTCTATTTTATCAATAATACAGGTAATTTGGCAATAACAACAAAAGCTCATCTCATTGCGTCCCTTCGCTTTTACCTATTTCATTTTACCTAAAGAAGCAAAAAGCTGCTGCAAAAACAACACATTTTGCAGCAGCCGGATAATTTTTACCCAATATCAATACTCATTATTTTTGACCCGGAAAATGATCAATAATTTTTAATATATACCTGTTGAGCGCATTTAAATCCGTGGAGTTTATTTTTCCGTCGCCATTCACATCTGCTGCTGCCACAAACTTTGCCTGCTCTTCAGGATCTGTGATTTCCAAAACCTTTATCAAATATCTCTTTAAGCGTGTATAATCTGTTGAGTTTATTCTACCGTCAAAGTTCAAGTCCCCAAGCAATACTTCAGGTGTGGATGTCGGTGTAGGTGTAGGTGCAATGGTGCTTGTCGGTGTAGGTGTAGGTGTAGGTTCGGGATCCGAACCTCCGGCCGGTACTTTACCCCATACTCTCACGTTGCCGTCATACAACGGTATATATTCAGTCTTTTTGCTTGTAAAGCCCTGTTCAATTCCTTGGAAAGAGAAGTCGTTGGTATTATCCCAGTTGCCCTCTCCATACGGTGCTGTAATTGTGAAATATACATCCCTCTTATAATCGTTTATTCCTCCGGGGAATATATTTATACCGGTAAAGTCTATGTTTACATAGTAAATATGATTGTCGGCATCCCACGGAAGAAGCTGTGAAACCTTAGCTCCACCATTGGTAGTTGAGCCCACGGTAATTTGTTCTAAGGTAATGCCCTTCTCAACTGCTTCGGAAATGTCAACAAAATACTTGGCTGACAACTTATCCGAACCTCTTGCCGGCCATCCGGACTTGTTTATTATTGAAGTCTTGATATTTACAAAACCGGGTCCTGCAGCATTTACTGCCGCTTCAACATAAAATTCTTCTCCAGGTGTTTCAAAAGCAACAAAATTAGGAATCGGTTCTCCGCCGTACTTTTCATACATTTTTGCAAGAGCGCCTACAAATCCTGCATTATAGTCGTTGGCCACCTCATTGCACTGGAAATCATCCAGTCTGTCCACATATTCATCTCCGCTGCTCGGTCCGCCAACCAATGCACCTACCAAAATATGTCTGCATTCATCCGGTTCTGTCATCAATGCACTCCATGAGCTGTGGGCTGTCCTGTGATGAGGATTTTTCGGCGGATTCTTTCCAAAGCCTACCACAAAACTTCTTCCTGTGCTTCCCAATGCATAATCCACTTGCTTTTTGGCAAATTCCTTGTATATAGCCGCCTTGGCCGGATCACCTCCGGACCAGTCTGCATAAACACTGGCAAGGAACGCCTCAGTAGTTGCATATCTCAGTGAACCCCACCTGTCAAGATATGCAAGACCTTTTGGAGTATATTGTATTTTGCTTCCGTTGAATCCGACAGTCCAATAGTCAAGGTGGTTTTCAATGCATTGCTTATAGAAAGAATTTCCTGTAATTTTTGCTAACAAAAGCAAGGAACCGTACAACTTGTTGTCCCAGCAATGTGCCCAGGAGTAAGTTATAAACGTTGTACCTCTTTCCCTTTCCCAATGAGGTTCGTAAGATTCTGCTTTCTGAAGATAAGCATCATCGCCTGTTGCCAGATACAACCATATACTTGCCCAAGTGAGTTCGTCATAAAAACCGCTGTGGGATGAGTAGTATCCTCTGCCGCTTTATATCCTTTATCACTTCTTGTAGTATCAGCAAAATCAAAGAGCTCTTTCGCATGCTTTAAAAGTGTAGATGCATATCCAGGGTCAGTGGGCTTAAAAATAATTGAGGATGCAGCCATAGCCGCTGCAGTCTCAGCAACAACCGTCGAACCCGGATTTGACAAATCTACTTTGAAGGATGGTCTCGGCATCTGCATTACTTCAGCAGGTCCCCACCAAGAATGGTCTAATGCTCCGTCTCCCACTTGATAATAATATACATTGGGGCTTGGATGGCATTTAATAAAGTAGTCGGTCGCCCATTTTATGTTGTCCAGTATGTAAGGAAGTTGACCGCTTTGCTCATATGCCTCTCTAGACTCATAAACGCTCCACGCCAGCATGGTAACGGAGTAGGCCATCGGAAGGTTAAACTTCACATGGTCACCGGCATCATACCAACACCTGTAAGGTCCAAACCGTTATCTGCGCCGTCATTAAGGCCAGAATCTCCACGCCAGTTGTTCCTTTTGTTTTCAGGCAGTTTTCCCGAACGCTGGAACTCATAAAACATTATTGCTTTCTGAAGTGCCTCACCATAGTTGAAATCTGCCGCGAAGCTGATCATACCCTGCGGGATTGCCACTGCCAGAACAACCGCAACTGTCAGCAAAAACGCTATAATTTTCTTCAACTCAAATCTCCCCCTTATTTTTATTTGTTAAAATTAATATTTAATTGGCAATGCCAAATTTTTAACATATCCTCTTTGAAAAACTTAGCTTTTCAATCCTATGCACTTCTTTAAGGAAATTCCTTCGGTATTTAATATGCGTTTTTTTGCACAGTGACGATAGCGGAAGATAGATGCTAAGTGGTATTACTTCGATTGGTATATTGATTTGCACAAAATTGAATAATACATATTGCCCCTTCTTATACATTTATTTTATCATCTATACGCCAGAATTTCAAAACATATATGAAAATATTAGTACGATTTACTCCATTATCATATAAAATCTATATTACCAAACGGTGCCCATTCACCTTTAGCCACTTTCTACTCAAGTCAAAATCGGGAAGTATGGACTTTACAAGATTCCAATAATTCTTCGAATGGTTCATCTCTTTCATATGGCAGAGCTCGTGCACAATCACATAATCGATAACCTCCATCGGAGCCATAACCAGCCTCCAATTAAGACTTATATTTCCCTTGCTGCTACAACTTCCCCAGCGTGTCTTTTGTTCTCTGACGGTCACTTTCTTAGGAGAGACACCTATCCGAGGCGAAAACAAATCCATCCTGTCCTTTACAATATCGATGAATCGCCTTATATAAAAGTCCCTCAGAACACTTCTTATATATTCGGCTCCCTCCCCAGAGGCTTTGTCACCGCCTATTCCAATAACAATATTGCTTCCTTCCAAAGCAACCTCTTGAGGCAGCAAAACTTTCACAATTTTTAAGGTGTATTCCTTCCCAAGATACAAAAAAGTCTCTCCGTCCGCAAATTTATTGCCAATACACGATTCTTTATATAATTTTCTAAGTTCCTCCTGTTTTTTTAAAATCCAGGATAACTTCTTGAGCATTATATCCTTTAGCTGTTTGTCCGAGATATTTAATGGAGCCGATACTTTCACCTCTCCATTTTCAGTCACCCTTATCCCCACAGTCTTTCTCCGGCTTCGGGTAAGAGTGTATGATACACTGCTTCTGCCATCGGATATATTCCGAATACTCTCCATAATCGTCCCTCTCATTCACTATCCCTATTATGGCTAATACAAAGGTATCAATCCCGGGTTGTCTCCCGTTATGCATTTTCCTCCCTGCCCGGTCACTATAAAAGTATTCTCGATTCCCACCATTCCTACTTTTTCTATACCTTTCTTCGGCTCTAAAGCCAGTACCATTCCCTCCTTTAGAGGTTCATTAAAGCCCTCGGCTATAACCGGCATCTCATCCACCTGCAATCCGATGCCATGGCCTAAAAACTTAACCCTGCGCTTTCCAAAACCCATGAAGTTTTCCAAAAACTTTTCATCAAGGCTGTCCATTATATCTTTGTAAATACACGCAGGTATTGCACCGGGCTTTAGCATTGATGCAATTTTATTCTGAATATCGACACACTTTTTGTGCTCCTCAACAGCCTCATCGGGAAGCGAAGAACCAAACATATATGTCATGGTCTTGTCGGTATGATAACCATCGACCCCACAGCCCATATCAATAAATACCAGATCACCTTTCTTGAGTCTTCGTTCACGGCTTCCCAAAAGCGGAACTGCAGGACTTAGCCCATAGCAACCTCCCGGACCGTTGAAGTATGTCGGATAAATGGAGCTTTCTCC
Source organism: Acetivibrio straminisolvens JCM 21531 (assembly GCF_000521465.1). Lineage (GTDB taxonomy): Bacteria > Bacillota > Clostridia > Acetivibrionales > Acetivibrionaceae > Hungateiclostridium > Hungateiclostridium straminisolvens. Next base: position 510 of record NZ_BAVR01000087.1, on the reverse strand, counting down.
AAAACAGATATTTCCTACGGCCATTTCGGTATCAAACATTGAAAAGCGGGATATGCCTGATGTCCTTCCTCTACCATTACGGAAAAAAGCCTTGTTGCAAGCTCCGCCTCACTCATTCCTTCCTCAAGAATCTCCGGTACCCGTTCTTCCAGCACTCTCCTGTGGACTTCTCCTGCTCTCTTAATCTTTTCCAATTCATAATTGCTTTTTAATGACCTTAATTTAGCAATTATCATATCCAAAGGCTTGACATTTTTAAAGGGAAAATATTTTTGAAATCTCTGAAACATGGCAAGGGGAACAAAATATGTTTCAAGATAAATTGTATCCGGTAAATTTTTGTAACTTCCCACTGCATCCCTATAGCTGCCCATAGGCCTAATTAAAGGAAATAACGATTCATCCTCTGCTCTTTCATAGCTTCTGCGGACCCACAATACCGCTTCATCATCCCGGGGAATTAAAAGCATGCCCTCCTGCATTGTTCCCGTAAAATAATACATATTAATT
>NZ_BAVR01000088.1 GCF_000521465.1 Acetivibrio straminisolvens JCM 21531 | reverse complement strand
CCCCAATATTGGTCCAGAAGTTCTATTCTAAAATAATCCATTTACGCAACCCCAACATTAATAATTTTTACTATATTACTTGTTGTTTTCCTGCGGGGAATCATTCCATTTCTTTATACTCATCTCGCTATATTTATCTAAAATGTTCAAGAATAACACCTCGCTCTATTGGAAATTTGCTAATATATTATTTTAAAATCTTTTTCTTTTAGAAGCCTGTCAATCAAATTTTCACACTTAAAAGACTCGTATCTTTGCTCAATGTCATATTCGCCAACATAAAATACATTAACATTTCCTTTAAAAGCTGCTTTCATAATTTCAATCATATCGTCTTTGTCGGTTAGTATATTATCCTTGTACATTTTATACACTAACGACGATGTTGTCAGTTGATAAGGCTCTTTTCTTCCGTGGTGTTCTAAAATATAGTCATTTACGCTTATTACTAGCGGTTTTATTCTCATATCATCACTTATTAAAAAATACCGTCCCCAAGAAATTCTTGTGAGGACTATTATGCAGATAAGAATTAACTCTTCAGCCATGCTGTCTCCTTCGCTTTTCTGTGTCCTAGCATGCCGAAAAAAAATACTGAACAACTCCCTGTTTCCCGGATTTGTACTTTTAAGCTTAACAGCCATACGCTTGTCCATATTCTCAACAATTTCACTTATATTCATCTTGTATTTACATACTTCTTTAATAGCATATCCCAATAATTTGTTAGCATTTTCAGCGCTAATATTAAAAACTTCTTTTAGGCAATCATATATTATTTCTTCATCAAAAAGAATAACTTTAAAGCCACTGCTGTTTAGTTCCCTCAAATATTGAACTTGAAGAGGATGCAACTCAAAAGAATTAGCAGTCAATTCCATTAATACCGTCCTGGTTACAACTATTACATCAGCTTTGCTTTTCAAATAATTGATAATTGTCTTTCTATTCAGCGAATTCGAATGATGTAAAATAGAACATGTATCATAGAAAAAATATTGCTTTGCATTGATAAATTCATTAACCACTTCATCTTTTTTATGTATCATATAGCTTTCGAAGGAGCTGAAATTTGAAGGTACTTCTTGATACTTTTTGGCCATACTACTCTTTTTTCCTTATATCCGAATATATTTTATTTATGCCTTCAATAATCCGGTTATAATTGTACTCAGATAGAAGTTGCTTCTCTATTAAATCGGCTCCCTCGGTTTTCAGCTTTTTCAACACAAAAGGCATCTCATCTTTGTATGTTGGCTCAAGTATGTCACTGTCCAGCCATAAGAAATCAAATAGTTCTCTAATTTCATTATCCCCATACTTCAACATTCCTTTGACATCCTCAATTTTTTTTAGTATTTCTAATTCATAAAGACGTATTAAAACCGCAACGAACGGGGAATTGAAATAGTTCATTAGTTTTACAACTGTTTTTTCAATATCTTTATTGTCAGTCATATATAAGTCGTACATTTTTTTAAACTCTATTTCAGGCATCAACAAGTTTGCTGCAAAAAGGTTTGCCTTACTCTCATTATCATTGGAAATGTAATCTTGATTAAAATGGACTTCTCTTTTCTCATTAATGTATCCCGGTACTCCACTTAGGATATGGTATATATCATGGCAAAAAGAAAAGTACATTTTATTTCTTGGCTGACTTGAATTAAGCAGCAAATACTTGTTATAGCCTGTATCTAAAAAAACAGCTCCAAAGTCACTGTCAGCCAATGGGACTTGGAAAATTAGCACATCCAGTTTTTCACCAATTTCTTTTATTATCTTCGGAATATTTCCATCCCACTGAACCTGTCGTGGAAAACTTTAAGAGTCTCTTTTACACTGTCGATATATACTCTGTTTTTTATAATAATCTCTTTAAATCTGTTAAAATCCATAGTCTAAAACCTCTAAAGCATCTTTTTGCAATTTCTTACAAATCGCAAAAATTGCATCCATATACTCTAATAAATCAAAAACCTGATTAGCTAACTTTTCTTTGCTTTCATCCACAGCTCCCATATAGAACGCTATCGAAGTTGAGTCTTTATAATCCAAATTTGCTAATTCTAGCTTTTCCTGAAAAAAATAACTTATATCTTTATCCAAAACATTTGATATAGCTTGCATATCTTCATACGTAACTGACTGAGCACCGTTAAGAATTCGCGATAACTTATTCTTTTCTAGTCCGGCATGTTTCGCTATAAATGCCTGTTTAATCCCATAATGGCTAATATACTTATTCAAATTCTGTATAAACAAATTCTGCATAGTATCAGTCATTTTAATCCCTCCTTATATATTGTATCATAATTTGATACTTCAATTCAATTTATGGAAAATGATTAAATTAAAACATCTAGATAATTCAAAAAAGACTTATGATTATATTATAATATGATACATATATGCATTTGTCAACTAAACCTCGTTAGTTCAATAAAGAACAGATTGAAACATTACTTTAATGGTACTTCTCTATTAAAACTCCAGAACCTTGCCATTCCAAAAAAGATATATATACTTCTCCTTTACCTTCTTTCCGGTGAGCATCTCCAGCGCCCTGGCATAATAAAGAATCTGCACCTTGTATCTTTCGTAAATCGTCTCAACATTCCCCGGAGCCACATAATCGGTCTTGTAATCCACCAGCACAATACCGTCCGGCTCTTCAAAATAGCAGTCGACAACTCCCTGCAGAAGAAGTGTCTCACCGTGACAGTCCTCATCTTCATATCCCTGTACAGCTCATGGCACGGTATCTCAATATTAAACGGCACCTCACGGTTTATGCTTTTTGAGGCCAGCATCCTCTTTCCAAGAGGGGAATTTAGAAAACGCCGGATTCTATCTGCATCCACACTCTGTGCCTGTTGAGGTGTCAACAAATCTTTTGCCACCATTTCTTCAATCTGGGCTTCAATATCCTCCCAATCGTAATCCAAGTGCTGCATGACAAAGTGGAGTATTGTCCTTTCTCGGCATAGCTTAGGCCATTCTTCTCCTCCAGAAACATCGGCTTCTTTACCAAAGCCGGCAGATACTCCGGAAAAGCCATTGCATCTTCCGAAACCATCTCGTTATAACGCCTTTTCAGCTCCGTCACCGAAACCTTTGCAGGCACATTGGAAGCTTTAATGTAAGGATAACTCCAGCTTAGCCTTCTTGCTGTTTCTTCTGCATATTCCGAAGGCTCTCCTTCCGCCTCCAAGCTGTCCAGCCACTTCACAAATTCACTTTCTTCCTGCTCTTCTAAGATCTTTCCGCTTTGTACATCGCCTTTGCTCCATATCTTTATGCTCCAAACCGAAGGGTCATCAATGAGCTGACCTCGGAAATCGGTACCTTCCATACAGTCCCGAAGTCCGCTGCAGCTTTTGTGCCTCAAAATCGCAGGTCCAATCCAATCAAGGTAATTGGCAGCTTTCAGCATATCATAGACAGGAAGCTTGCTCTCTTGGACAGATGCAGAATCCAGCCACTTTTCCACAGTTTTGGATACATCCTTGACAGCACCGGTGATGATAAGCTTTTCGCGGGCTCTCGTCAAGGCAACATAAAGTATCCTCATTTCCTCCGAAAGGGTTTCGGCTTTAATTTTTTCCCTTATAGCCTGTTTTGCCATCGACGCCATGACAGCCTCAGCTTGTGGTCCACCACATCCGGACCGAAACCCAGTTCATGATGCAAAAGGATGGTCTTGTTCATATCCTGAAGATTAAATTTCTTTCCGCAGCCGGCAACGATCACCACCGGAAACTCCAGTCCCTTGCTTTTGTGGATGCTCATGATACGCACCACATTATCATTCTCACTTAAGATTTTTGCGCTTCCCATATCACCCCTGCTGCTTTTTAATTTGTCAATAAAGTTTATAAAATTGAACAATCCTTTATAGCTGGTTTCTTCAAATTGCCGGGCCCGCTCATACAATATTCTAAGGTTTGCCTGCCGCTGCTCCCCTGCAGGCATTGCTCCGACAATGCTGTAATAACCGGTGTCGTTGTAAAGCTGCCACAACAACCGGTCAGTGGACATATACAGCGACATTTCCCTCCATTTCTGAAGGTTCTCAAGAAATGCCGAAGCTTTTCTTGCCGCACCTGTCTGCCCACTCTCCGCCAGTTTATTTAATGCATCAAACAAAAGCGCTCTTTTGTCAGCAATCCTCAATTCCGCAAGCTCATCGGTGCTAAATCCGGCAATCGGAGAACGCAACACCGAAAGCAAGGGAGTATCTTGCAAAGGATTGTCAACAATTTGCAGAAGTGAAAGCATTACCTGGACTTCCACCGTTTTAAAAAATCCTGTTCCGGTATCGGCAAAAACCGGTATTCCCATCACGGACAGTTCATCAGCAAAAACCTCCGCCCAGTTCCTTGTAGTTCTAAGAAGTATTACAATATCCCGGTATTCAACCCTGCGATACTCCTCTTTTGCCTTGTCAAAAATGCAAAAATACCTCCCATTTTCATCCGGCTTCATCAGCTCAAGGATTCTTCTGCCCACCAGCCTTGCTTCACACTGGACATTGTCCAGCATTTCCTCATCCTCTTCTTCGCCCTCATCTTTCTGTCCTTCCTCACCTTCATTTTCACCTGCAGAAATATAATCTACCCCATCCGTCTGAATCAAATGAAGCTCCGCCTCTCCACCGACCGTCATATCTTCTCTTTCGTTTTCATCAAACACCGCTCCGGCATTTAAAGCTTCGGTATCGGTGTAGTCCAGCTCCCCCACACCAACCGACATAATTTGTTTGAATAGAAAATTGATAGCATCAACTACTTCCCTGCGGCTTCTGAAATTCTTAAAAAGAAGTATTTTCCTCGATGGATTTCCCTTGTCCGGAAAATACATGTTGTATTTGTCCAGGAACAACTCGGGCCTTGCCTGCCTAAAGCGGTAAATGCTCTGCTTGACATCCCCGACCATAAACACTCTGGGGCTTTTATCATCACCTTTGGATATCATATTGATGATAGCCTCCTGTACCAGGTTGCTGTCTTGGTATTCATCTACCAAAATCTCCTCAAACCTCTCCCTGTATAAAATGGCCGTTTTGGAAGGCAGTATACTTCCGTCTTCCTGTTTCTCCGTCAGAATTTCCAGGCAAAAATGCTCCAGGTCATTAAAATCCACCACAGATTTTCGGCTCTTCTTTTTTGCATATTTTCCCGCAAGCTGCTCCACCAGGCTTGCCAAACATTTCATCTTAGGATACAAGACTTTCATATCATTATTAATGTCATTCGAAACAGATGTAACCACTTTTTCCCGAAGCCTTTTTATACTTTGCTTTACATCATCCCGGATTTTCTTTACAATTTCCTGTTTATCCTTGTCAACCCCTTTGCCGCAACGGGGCAGTACCGCAAACTCAATGCCTTGAAGCGCATTAAAAGTCCTGTCCCATTGCATATCGCTGTCTTCATTTAACAGCTTCAGCATGGCCTCAATATTGGCCAAATCCTCCATGTATACAGCTTGGTATTTCTCCAGTCCCAAAGCATCTTTCAATATCTCCAGCGCCCGGGATACCATTTCCTTCAAGCCTTCAAGTTCAGTCTTTACCGATTGCAAAAGTACCCTGCCCCAAAGAGTCTTCCCAAAATCCGTTCCTTCGGGTACATTCATGCACTCCGTCATTTTTTCCAGCCATTCTCCAGGCCATGGACTGCTTTGGATAAAGTTGTACAGATTCAGCACCATATCCTGAAGCTCTTTATCGTCCCTGTTGCCCCCGTAACATTCTAAAAGCTCAAAAAAGCCGGTGTTTTCATTCTCATACTGCTCTTCAAACACTTCATTCAAGGCTTCCAATTTCATAAGCTGGCTTTCGGTTTCATCGGCAATTCGAAAACCCGGGTCTATGTTGATTTGCTGAAAATTGCTGCGTATTACTTCCAGGCAAAAGGAATGGATGGTGGTAATACTTGCTTTCCCCAGCAGCGTAAGTTGTCTTTGAATATTGGCCGAGCCTGGATTCTCCTCCAATTTCTCGGAGATAGCCTCTCCAATCCTTTCCCTCATTTCGGTGGCGGCTGCATTGGTAAAGGTAACCACCAACAACCTGTCAATGTCCACAGGGTTTTCTTCATCGGTGATTTTCCGGATAATCCTCTCCACCAACACAGCAGTTTTTCCCGCACCTGCCGCCGCAGCAACCAAGAGATTCTTTTCATTTCCGGTAATGGCTTCCCTTTGTTCGTCGGTCCAAATGGTCTTTCCACTCATTTTATATATCCACCTTTACTAAAAATGCATTACTTTTCTTCCTCCTGTGCCATAAGACTCCATACTTCATCATCCTTTTTGTCGTAAAAATTTCTGAAAGAGTTTTCCTTCATCGTAGTGTCAAACTGGCACACAGGCAGGAAACTACAATACTTGCAGGACGTGGTCCCCTTCTTTTTATATGGCTTTATGGGCACATTTCCCTTCATAATCTCGCCGCACAAATCCTTCAAAAGTTTTCTTACATATTTGCGAAGCTGTTTAAACTGCTCCATCGTGGCTATAGAAGAATTCTTTCCGAGCCCTCCGTCTTTATTGACAGTAGCAGGTATAATCATGGAAGCTCCTTCAATGCCCCTATCCATTTCCCTTATCAGTTTCACATCCGCCAAAAGAAGGCCTCTCATTTTGAGCTGTTTCATAATGGCTTTTTCAATCTCTTCTTCAGTCATTCTGCCGCTTCCTCTGATAATGGGGTCGTCAATTTTAAAATACAACATGCCTCCGGGGATTATCGGATTATCCTCATTCATTTCACCGTTTTCCCATAGAGCATCCAATAGGTAATCAATTGAATCTGCAGACCGTAAAATACATCCGACAATTTGAAATCCTTGCTTCCCGATTTATAGTCAACTATCCTCAAATAAGTGCCGTCTTCAGTTTTTAGTGCATCCACCTGTCAATCCTTCCGGTGAGCCGGATTTTCTCACCCGTATCAACTCAATTACAATTGGCGGATACTTTTCTTTTTCCCCAAAGCCAACTTCATATCCCACCGGCTCAAAGCTGCTCCTTCGAATGTGCTCGGCAATAAGCCAGACAGCTCTTGCCACTACACGCTTGAGCCTTACGACAAGGGCCATATATCTTCTTGAGGCTGCAATACCCGACCCTTGCATTTTCTCGAGCATTTCATCCACAATTTCGGAAACCTTTTCATAGCACCATTCACGGTCAAATTCTCTCCAGGAAATATTCCCTTTGGAAACAATCTTTGAAAATTTCTCAATGACGGCATGCATGAAAGTGCCAACGTCCGGCGGACGCAAAGAGTATACTTGCCTTTCTTTTGCTCCAAGCCCATACTGCACGTAAAAAGCAAAGGGACACGCAGTATATTTTTCCAGCCTGGATACACTGGAAACCGCCGGCTCTCCGTAAAGCGCTGCAATTTTGTCACGGCTTATCGGCTGGGCCAAATTTTTATATTCGAAAGCTAATCGTATTGCCTGACACTTCCGATTCCATTCATCCTGCGCAGCAAACCAGCGGTACGCTTCCTGCCAGATAGGCTGTATTTCTTTTCCATCCGCTTTTTGGCGCAAAGCCGATACCATGGACTTAAATGCAGGGCTATTTCCGGATAAAAGCTCCATTTCTTCCGATACAGAATTAGATGGAAGTATATTGCTTGTCTCTGTGATGTTCGGAAACAGCTTGCGAAGCCGTGATATAACTAAGGAAGGCCGCAAAGTTCTTCCTTCATGGTCTGCGATAGACCAACTGATTCTTAAATAACTTCCGGCAATAGCCAATGCCCTGTATACCAAATACTGTCCGTCAAAAGCCTGAGTTCTTGTATCGCTGGAAAGTTCAATCCCCGCATTTCTAAGCACGGCCCTGTCCTGATCCGAAAGAATGCCTTCTTCTATTACCGCAGGTGGAAATACGCCGTCATTCGCTCCCAATATATAAAGAGCTTTGATTTCGTGGCTTCTGGAACGATCCAAGCTTGCTACAAGCACCTGGTCTAAAGACGCAGGAATTAATCCGATTTTGCATTCTCCAAATCCTATTTCAAGTATATTGGCAAACCTCTCAATTCCAAAGGTTTCATCTCCCATGACCTCCACTGTTTGATCAAAAACATCCATCACTGCATTCCAAACCTGGGAATATTCATTGGCAAGGTTTAGATTACCGCTTTTTCTGAATTTCTCAACAGCATCTTCAATTTTTTCGGGAATTCCAAGAGTGCAAAGGAAGTCATAAAGGCTTGCGCAGAAGTCTGAGGCTTTCTTTTTGCCTTTGGTTTTCTTCCTGAATTCCATGAGCGGTGCCAAAACCTGCGCTCTGATACTATTTATGTCTTCAAGCAGCTCCCTTACTTCTTCACGGCTTTTTTCGTTTGGAATCAGCCCGGGAATCATTCTCCATTCTTTTTCTTCGGTCCAGCGGCCGCCCCGGATACCGCAGGCTAAGACATAGTTCTCCAAGCGGTCTATGCTCTTTTGGTCTATGCCGGTCAGACCGGTTTTGAGATAGCGGAACACTGCTTCATACGACCAGTTTTCAATGAAAATATCCAGCATGGACATAATCAACCGCACCAAAGGGTGGTTAACTATATCCACCTTTCTGTCAATAAAGCATGGAATGCCGTATTCTGAAAAAACAGCCTCAATCAGCTTCTCATAGCCGTCAAGGTTTCCGGCAACCACGGCAATTTCCCTAAAGCGCATTCCCCTGTCGCGGCAAAGGCCGATAATGTCTCTTGCACAGGCTTCAACTTCAGCAAAAATATTGACCGAAGAAAAAAGGGAAATATCCTTGGTTTTTTCATTATATGTCTTATACGGGTATGCATAAAGATATTGCTCAAGATGAGAAAGCTCAGGGCTTTTGCTAAAACGGAACAACGGTTTATTATTCAAAACAACCACGGGCTCCACAGGAATACCGTCTTCCTTTGCCATTTTTACAAGCTTTCTGTATGCAGTTTTAATTGATGAAAAGATGTCGGTATCATTTAAGCCGCCGTCCAGGCAGTCGGTACAAAAGCTGATGTTAACCCTTTGCGCTTTTCTCATAAGCTGTCCTATTATTTCATATTCCTGAGGAGTAAAGCCGGTAAAACCGTCAATCCAGACTTCAGCTCCGTCAAAAAGGGCAGTTTCGCCAAGCTTTTTTGATGCCAAAGCCAAATCATCATCCGGGTCCCTGTATCTTTCCTCAAGGGTCTTTTCAAACAGGTCATATATTTGAGTAAGCTCCGTAAGCTTTTCTTTTACAGGATTGTCCTCGTTAAGCTCTTTACTCACATTTTCCAAATCTTTAGGTGTAATATTATATTTTTTGAATTCAGTAATAAGAGTGGACAACGTATTCACAAACCCTTGGCGGTCAGCAGCTTTGGAAAACACTCTAAAGCTACCCTTCATTTTATCCAAAATCCTGTAAAGAATCATGCATTTACCTGCAGGGTGAATATGGGGATAGGTAATACCGCCCGCTTCATTGAATGTTCTGTAAGCTATTCGGCGAAAACTCAGCACCTCGGTTTTGAGGATACCCCCTGTCCCAAGTACGCCGATAAGGTCTTTCTCCGTTTGAAAGGTAAACTGCTCGGGAACAAGCAGAACCAAGGGATGCGCGACTTTAGCGTTAATCTTTGATTTTAATTCCTCAAGGCAAAAACGGGTTTTCCCACTGCCCGCCCTGCCATATATAAACCTCAAACTCATATGCTCCGACTCCAATGCTCATACAATGATTTTGTTTAATATTTATGAGTATATTCTATCATATATTTTCTATAAAGTGTTTTATTGACTTTCAATACTACATGCTATTGTCAAGAGAATAATCAAACTGCTTAGTATTTATGATAATTGTATCTTCTCCTATTGTTTCAACATAATCCGATAGATTTCAATATCTACTATTTGAATTTATGGGAATTATTGTTTTATGAATATTGTCATAAAAATCTCCTTCTTAAACATCTTCTACAATTCTTGTCAAGAAGGAGATTTTAGAATTTTTTTATTCAAAAATCTAAACATTCTCTTTTCTTAAAAAAAGAAGCAACTATGTAAGATATGTTGCTATTTTCGCAAGGCACTCCTCAATTATTGCATTTATTTTTTCAATTTGAGCATCATTGGGATTATATTTTTTTAATATTTTTAGATTACGAGCCCTCCAATCCAACGATTTAATTTGATCTGTCAGAATAACCCCTTTTATTGGGTAACCATCATTATCAGGAGTTATTCCCTCGCTTGGTAATTCCACTTCAAAGGGATACCCTTTTTTATGGCTGGTAATCGGGCAAACAGCTACAAATCCTGTTACTTCATTAAATCTTTCAGGTGATAAAACAATAGCATTTCTTCTTCCGGCTTGTTCATGTCCGGTTTGTGGAGTAAAATTTAAAACAATTAAGTCATCTCTTCCAGGTATATTTTCCATTAAATCAACTCACGTCCTTCAATTCCAAAGTCAATCTCTTCATGCCGATTTTCAGGAGTAACTTGGGACAACAGTTCTTCTAATGTGTATTTTTTTCGTATTCTTTTTGGTTTTAATGTGATTTCGTTTTCATTAGCATACAATTCGATCTCGTAACCTTGACTAATACCCAGCCTGTCAGCAGCTTCTTTCGGGATACGCATTCCTATGCTGTTCCCCCACTTTTGGGCAATAACTGTAGACATGCAATCGCCCTCCTTCGTTTGATTAATCTCGTTTTTAAAATACTCCTTTGAATTCATTATATCACCTTCAAATAAAAAAGGTACGTTATTTGTGTATTCTTCTGATATTATTAGTACATAGCAGGCTTCTTCCCGTAATTTTCGTTGCCAATAAAAAATATGTGTAGTCGGTATTCTTTTACAATCATTTGTGTATTCATACAATCACTCCTATCTGGTTGAAAAGTATATACACTTTTTACATTTTTTACACTCTGTACTTTTTAAACTTTTTGCGCATTTTAAAGTTTTTCTACTATTTTCAACCGATTTTTCATGATCGTACTACTTTTAAGTTAGACATACCCTGCGCTAATCAAGTTTACGCTCACGAACAATGCTAAGTAATAGATTCTATCTTCAAAGGAGTTTTTTACTTTATATTATGATTCGCAAGTAACTTTAATGTTAATGCTATTCTAAAATT